>JALUUU010000214.1 GCA_027021185.1 archaeon
TTCGGTGAATGGAGGTGGCCGGTGGATGTTGACGATCCCGGAGGTTTGATAAGAGAGGTGGAGAGACAGGTAGGGTGGGACAAAAGGAAAGGCGAGCTTGATATTTTGGTCGCCTTTACTGGCCGTCGGGACATATGGGGCTACGCAGCCATTGCCGAGCAGTACACTGGCAGTCCTGAAGCCGATACAGTCGTCATAATCCCACAGTTCGACTTCGGGAGAGGAGAAAAAGACCGCCACGTTTTGCAGAATGAGATTTCTCATCTTTTCGGTGCCGTAGATCACACTGACCCCCAAAACCCGGCTTACTGGAAAGAAGATATAATGTCCTACTTCTGGCTTTATCACACACATAAGTGGAGCGATGAGTCTAAAGAGATTATAATGAAAAATAGAGAACGAGTTTTCCACGAAAGTTTTGAAAAGAACTTCAACTTTAGTTGAACCTTTCTTAAAAGAAGTATTTACAAAAACCTTCTTCTCAAAAGACTTTTGTATCTTTACTTATAGAATAGAAGCGATGAGCTCGAGGTTGAGGGGAAAAATAGGGGAGCATGGCCTATGTGTCAAAGTACTCATCAGGTTTTTCTTGAGAGCATGTCCTTTGGCGAAGATATCAGCAGAGTACATAGACCTCGAATACAGAATACAAGAAAAACAGGTGCTTCCGCAAGGAGGGGTCCTAGCTTCACTTCTGGTAAAAAACACCCGGGAAACTGATGCGTTCTTCAGAAGCCTGAATTCGGACAGGGAAGTAAGGTCCCTGAGTTTTCTATACTTCGGCAGACACGAGTCCAAGATCAGAATAGACTTTGACTGCACCTCTTGTATATTCCTTAACCTGATGGAAAAAATGAGGATCTCCTCAGACTACATCTACTACAAAAATGGCAGCATGGAGGCAGCCTTCACCCTCAAAGACAACGAAGAATTCCGCAATCTCCTGAGGTACTTCACGAAGGAGGGAGTTGATTTTGAGGTTTTAGAGGTGAAGAGAGGCGTAAACTCCACGGCCACAGAGAAAACAGAATACTTGACTTTCTCCGTATCCTCAAATCTCACCCCAAAACAGCTTGAGATCCTTAAACACGCGTACCACTCGGGCTACTTCGACAGGGATAGAAAAGTAAACCTTGGGGAGATAGCTGATCACTTCGGACTCAGCCCCGCAACAGTGGGGGTACACATGCGCGTAGGCCTCAAAAAGATCCTCAAAAACATGATGTGATATTTAAATAGGCTGGATAATATGACACCCCCCTTATATGACGCTAGGACTAAAAAAACATTAATGCGGGAGTATATTTCACTATTTAAACTCCGCATCGTTGTTCTTCTGGTATTCGTGGCCATAGTCACTGCAGTAACAGCGTCTAGGGGAGCCCTGCATCCAAGTAAAATCATTATCCTGGCCGTCGCGGGGGCGCTGGCGTCCGCCGGAGCAAGTATTCTGAACCACTATTTCGACAGAGACATCGACGGAGTAATGGACAGAACAAAGAACAGGCCTCTTCCCGCTGGAAAAGTAGGGGCCCACTTCGCGTGTTGGCTCGGCATAATACTGATAGGGCTGTCCATACTCATATCCTCCAAACTCAACTTTCTTACATCCGCGTACATCCTCTCAGGAGCACTCGTTTACATCTTCATATACACCGTCTGGCTTAAGAGGAGAAGTGCGGCCAACATTGTTATCGGCGGAACAGCGGGCAGTTGTGCAGTTCTCGCAGGATACGCGGCCATGAATGATAACACAACACTTGCAGCTATTTTAATGGCTCTTCTTGTGTTCCTGTGGACACCACCACACTTCTGGGCCTTCGCTATAGTTCACAAGAGAAGCTATAAGCGGGCGATGATCCCAATGCTTCCTGTGACCCAGGGAGAAACTAGAGCCGCTAGGCTTATCCTTATGCACACCGTTTTGCTTGTCCAGGCATCCCTGTTGCTGTATGCCCTCGGATATTTCGGTATTCTATACCTTGCGACGGCGGTTATTTTCGGGTTATTATTCGTTGCATTCAATGTAAAATTGGTGCTGGAACCCACCAAGAAAACAGCCTGGGGAAGCTACAAACTCTCAGGGGTGTATCTTGTGGCGCTTTTCATAGGAATGCTCCTCGACACCCTATTTAAATTGGCATAATATTTGGATACAACATTATTAACCAAAAAAGGAGAGTTAGAACCATGGCAGAAGAAAAAGAGGGGAATGAAGAAGTTCCATTTCTACCGCGACTATTGGACAACATGTGGCTTTTGCTGATCGTTAGCACGCTGATACTAGGGATTTCCTACGTCGGATGGGGAGTACTGGAAGCTCTGAACGTTCCCACGAAATAGGATGGTGATGAAATGAGCGTAGTACCTCCGGAACATGGTTGGTGGAAGCAGAGTTTTCCGAGAGAGGAGAGAATGTGGTTCTCTATTGCAATTGTTTGGGCTCTAGTGATGTTCATCATGATGCCTCTGTGGCATGTGTACGGAAAACAGAATCCTTCCACGGAAACTTATAAAGTAACACCCGCCGATTTCCAGAAAGACGTAGATGCTTTCATCGCCAAATACAAAGTTGGGGAAGAAAAGGGAGTTCCAGTGGTAGCTCCGCCACCAGGCAGTGACATATACCTCTTGGCTAAACAATGGAGCTGGTCACCGGTTCTTAAACTAAAGAAAGGCGTAACCTATCGACTGCATTTATCGTCTATAGATGTCTTGCACGGTTTCTCGCTGTATCCGTTGAGCATTAATTTCATGGTCATACCGGACTACGAGTACGTCTTGACCATCACACCGACACAGGCAGGGGAATACTACGTGGTGTGCAATGAATACTGCGGCCTTGGCCACCAGCAAATGGTGGGGAAGATAATAGTGGAGTGAGGTGAAAAAATGGCTGAAGAATTCAGGACTTGTCCGGTAACGGGATTTAAGGTCCACCTTCCGGCAGAGAAGCTAATCAAGGTAAACGGCGTTACCGCAGTGGTAGCTATTCTCATTGGGGGAATAATGGCCCTTCTCGTTGCTATGACAAGATGGGAAACGATTCACCTCCTTTCTCCATTAGACTACTACAAGTTCCTCACCTTGCACGGCTGGAACATGCTGGGATACTGGATAATATTCTTCGAGGTCGCTATCCTCTACTTCACCGCTGCAGTGATGCTGAACTGCAGACTGGCGTCTCCAAAGGTTGGATGGCTGGCGTATATCCTGATGCTGTCAGGTGCTTTGATAACCAACATTACAGTTCTAATGAATCCAGCGAAGAATGCCATAATGTTCACTTCCTACGTCCCTCTGAAGGCCGATCCTCTGTACTACCTGGGCGTAATTCTGTTCGCTGTGGGTGCTCTAACCGCTGTTCTGTTGTTCTTTGCCACTCTCCATATTGCGAGAAAGGAGAAAACCTACAAGGGTTCCCTTCCCCTGGTGGTTTTCGGAGCCCTCACAGCGGCAATATTGGCCTTCGGGACTCTGTTCTTCGGAGCGGTCGCACTGGTGCCTACTTTCACGTGGTCTATGGATCTGACACCGACATGGGATGCTCTGGTATACAGGATAATATTCTGGGCCTTTGCTCATAGTTCTCAGCAGATAAATGTCTCAGCGATGATAGCGGTGTGGTACTTACTGGCATTCCTCACGGTTGGAGGCACAACGATTAACGAGAAATTCAGCAGACTTGCCTTCCTTTTGTACATACTGTTCATAAACATAGCCTCGGCTCACCACATCCTCGTCGACCCAGGGGTGACTCCCGCGTGGAAGATCTGGAACACCAGCTATGCCATGTATGCAGCTGTTCTTGCGAGCATGATGCATGCTTTCGCTGTTCCGGGAGCTATTGAGGTGGCTCTCAGAAAGAAAGGCTACACAAGAGGCCTGTTCGAGTGGTTATGGAAGGCACCTTGGAAGAATCCGGCATTCTCAGCTCTGATTCTGTCAATCATAACATTTGGTTTCCTCGGTGGCATAACAGGTGTACTGGCGGGAACAGAGCAGCTAAACATACGATTCCATAACACCCTTGCCATAACCGGTCACTTCCATGGAACTGTTGCTGCTGGAACAACATTGGCCTTCATGGGTCTTACGTACTACGTCCTGCCCCTCATATTCAGACGGGAAGTAGTGGGACAAAAGTATGCGGTGTATCAGCCATGGCTCTTCGGCATAGGTGTTTCTCTGGTGGCCATAGGTATGATGGCCTCAGGGCTGTACGGCGTCCCGAGAAGGCATGCCGATCTCACCGGTTTCGGTGGAGCCGGATTTGCCTTTGACTACGATCCAACGGCATTCCTATGGCTCAGCATTATGGGACTTGGCGCGCTCCTGGCAGCAGTGGGAGGTGCTCTGTATGTCCTGATAGCTGTAGGGACACTGCTGAAGGGCAAGAAACTCTGAGGAGGAAAAAAGAATGAGCCAGGAAGAAGAGATACAACCAAAAGGAACAATGGTCCTGGTCCTCATATTCTTCGCCGTCTTTGTCCTGTTCTACATCCTGAACTGGATATGGCTCAGTGGTGTATGGGAACTAAGTTAGGCGTAGATCCAGTGACTCGCTGAAAAAAGGGAACACCCTTCCTCTTTTTTTTATTTTTTACATCACGGTAATTTTATGAAGGTCTAGCTGAACACAGCATTTAATGGAGGTTTATGTTTGCAGAAAGATGGACGACATGTCATGTATAAGTGGCTTTTCTTTGCCGTCTTTTCTCTAGTATTTGCAGGAATTTTTGCCTTTCTGGCCGCAATGACACGGACACCTGCTGTAAAGCTCCTCCCACGGGCTGACTACTTCCAAGTCTCAATAGTGGCCCATGTAATTTTCTCCCTTGTGGTATGGTTTCTAGGTTTTATGGGGGCCCTGTGGTGTTACTCGGCCATTAAGAGAAAGAGTAATTGGAGCCAATGGAACACTGGCTTCTGGTTGGCGGTCGTTGGAATGTCCCTGCTGGCTGTGTCGTCCCTCATAGGCCTTGGACAGCCCACCTTGATAGACTATGTCCCCCTCCTTGATCATCCTGTTTATTTTGCCGGATTATTTTTTATGTCCCTGGGCATTACGGCAACAATAGCAGCTTATGCAGCTCCCATCATAAAAGGGGAGGAGAGGGAACTAGACATCCCCTCCTATGGCATGCTAGTCGCGGGGGCCATAATCATAGTCGCCTTTCTGAGCGTTTTTTTCTCCGCGGTATCCAATGGATATTCCAACTATCGGATACTTTTCTGGGGCCCGGGGCACATTATACAGTTCGCCAACACCGTGGCGATGGTAGTTGTGTGGTTCATACTCCTCGATGCCTCCCTGGGAAGCCGCGTAAATAAGGATTTGGTTAAAAAACTCCTCCTCGTCTTCCTGTTCGTCGCCCTTGCTCTGCCTCTAATATTCTTCTTGCCGACGCCGCAGCAGACCCGTCTCTTCACCTTGGGCATGGGCTACGGTATAGGCATTCCCTCATTTTTCCTTGGTATCATTGTGGCCTATGGGATATGGCAGGGCATCGAGAAGAACGGACTGAGAGGCCTTCCCTGGAAGAGCCCACCTTTCGCGTCCCTCGTCCTTTCAATCGCTCTTCTAGGCGTCGGTGGGGCAATCGGTGTTCCAGGGCTTGAGAGCAACCTCAGGGTACCGGCCCACTACCATGGAGCTCTAGGGGCTGTCACCATGTCTTTCATGGGGATGACATATCTTATCCTTCAAAAACTAAGGATAAAAGTATTCAGCGAGAAGGTGGCAAGAATTCAGCCCTACCTTTATGGCCTGGGGCTTTTAGTAATAATAATCGGATTGTTTTGGGCAGGATCTTATGGGGCTCCCAGGAAAGCCTTTGGATATGAGGATCCGTTAACCGCCTTGGCCATGAACATCATGGGCTTAGGTGCCGTTATAGCTGTACTGGGTGGAGCGGCATTTGTTGCCAACACCATGCTTTCCTTATTGAAAAACAGAAACTAATATGTGAAGTCAATAGCATCGAGGGGGCAGGCATCGATACAGAGCCTGCAGGGCTTCTCGCTGGGCTTTGTCACCCTCTCACAGAGGTTCATGTTGAACTCAAGGGCTTTGCCGTCCTCTATCTTCATGACAACCTCCCAGTCCCGCGGTCCCTTACCCCCTTTTACCTCGTTGCTTCTCAGGGCATTGACGGGACATACAACAACGCAATTGCCGCATCCATTGCATAGATCAGGGTATATGATCATCCTGTTTCGGGGAGGCTTCATAAGGGGACGCAGCCTGGTATACAATACAAGCAGAAGCAAGTAAACCGATACCACAATTACAAGGGTAAGCAGATCCAAGTCCACCACCCTATTTCACGGTAAACCGCTTGTCTTCAAAATCAATGATCACAACTCTTTCCGCTTCGAACACTATCTCCCTGTCAAAGACATAGTCGTACCGCATTTCTCTGGAGTCTCTGATTCTCACGGTAACTCTATGAGTTCCAGGTGTTACCACTATCTTCTTGTATGCATATGAAGGACCGTCTTTGCGGATTCCCCGGGGTTTATAGACCTCTGAAAGCTTCTTTTCCCCATCAATCTCTAGCTCCACAACCACAGGGACCCTCTCGCGCTGGCAGGCGGTAAAGTTTCTGGCCTTGAGCTCTTCGATGGTAGGTTCAACACAGGGTACAAGACGTTCTCCTTTGTGGTTCATGGTAAAGAGTAGCAGAGACTCACCCTCATCGATTATGGAGTATGTGGGACTGTCAGAAAAGTAGCCTATCAATACCGCCGGTACCAGGAGGATGAGGAGTGCGATGGGCAGGGACTTAATGTTTATCCTTTCTTTCTTTTCGACTTCAGCGGCGGCTTTTTCTTTTACAGCCTCCTCCCTCACAAGCTCTTCTCTAAAAGACTTCAATTCCTCCAGGAACTCCTCTTTTTCAGCTGGTGAGATCCAAGACAATCTTATCCTCTTAAGGCGTTTGTCTTTAAGAATGGGGGCTCTCGCACCATCCA
>JALUUU010000215.1 GCA_027021185.1 archaeon
CGTTAAGGCGAACTTGCCGAGGGTTCTCTCCAAAGAGCTTAAGAAAAAAAGAAGGGGGGTGGTGGGGGTCTCCACGGTCACCGATGCCTACCAACCCGTGGAAGGGCGTTTCAGGGTTACAAGGGCCTGCCTGAGGCTCCTCCTTAAAAAGGACTTCCCCATCGTGATCCAGACAAAGTCGGATCTCGTGCTCCGGGACCTGGACCTCATCAAGGGATTCACGCAGAAGGAGGTGGGGTTCACCATAACCACATTGGACGGTGATTTGGCGGAGAAATACGAGCCAGGGGCATCCAGGGTCGAAGAAAGGCTCCTGGCCCTGGAAAAAATAGCCCAGAGCGGAGTGGATACGTGGGTGTTTCTGGGCCCAGTCATGCCGTATCTCACAGATAGAGACGACGGGATAGAGAGGCTCATCTCGAGACTGGCGGACATCGGCGTTAAAGAGGTTATAGCGGACAGGCTTAACTATCGCAGGGGGGTCAGGGAGCGGGTCATGGAGTTCCTGAGGAGGGAGTACCCTGACCTCGTTGAGAAGTATCGACGTCTACCTGGGGGCTATTTTGACGGCGTAATGGAGAGGATATCCAGGAGCTGCAGGAGGGAGGGACTGAGGTTCGTGAGGGCATGGTAGGTTGGACAGGGCTAAAGAACCTATAGACGGGGAAGAGATTAACCTTTTATACGGGATTCCAGAGAAGCCTTATCTGTGAGCATAAAAGACATCGTCGGGGACAGATACGCCGGGGTACTTGTAATAACTTCTGAGGAAGTCCAGAAGCTTAGGGATGATGTCCTTAGGCTTGTGGGGGATAAATACGATGCCGCGGAGGTGGAGCGATATGTGTACGACAATCACAGCCTCGGCCAGCTGACTCCCCTGATGTTCAGGGAAGACCTGGAGGAGATAATGGTCATAGGCAGCGGCCTCCCTGTTTACGTCTATCACCGGGAAAAAGGAATGCAGAGAACAGAGGTCGTTCTGCAGGAGGAAGAGATCAGGGGGATAATAGAGAGGATTGCCCGGTTCTCCGGCAGACGGATCGACCAGGCCTCACCCCTCCTCGACGCCCATCTACCGGACGGATCCAGGGTGAACGCCACTCTCCCAGAGGTCACCCCGAGGGGCTCGACCATAACTATCAGAAAGTTCAGACGGGTGCCCTTGAACATAGCAGACCTCATAAGGCTGAGAACCATGAATCCCAGGCTCGCCGCCTTCCTGTGGCTGGCAGTGGAGGGCCTCCGCACGAAGCCCGCGAACATTCTTATATCCGGGGGCTCTGCGAGCGGCAAAACCACCATCCTCAACGTGCTCTCAGCCTTTGTGCCGGAGGACGAGCGCATCCTCAGCATAGAGGACACCCTGGAGGTGAGCCTGCTGCATAAACACTGGGTGCCCATGGAGACCAGGCCGCCGATGCCGGGGGAAAAGGAGGTGGACATGGACGACCTGGTGAAGAATGCCCTCAGGATGAGGCCGGACAGGATAATCGTGGGGGAGGTCAGGGCTGAGGAGGCCCTCACCCTATTCACGGCCATGAACACCGGCCACGAAGGCTGCATGGCCACCATCCACGCCAACTCAGCTAGGGAGGCGATCCAAAGGCTCAGAAGCCACCCCATGAATGTTCCTGACATCATGATCCCTGCCCTGGACCTCATCATCTCTCAGCAGAGACAGGTGAGGAAGGGCAGGACCAGGAGAAGGGTCATGGAGGTGGTTGAGATAGGGGGCAAAGAGGGGGACGTGATCACCACGAACACCTTATTCCAGTACGATCCAACAGGGGACGAGATAAAAGAGAAGCTTCTCAACGGCAGGCTCATTCACAGGCTCTCCTCCTTATCCGGCATGTCTATCGGGGAGATAAACCAGGAGATCGAGAGGAGGGAGGCGATTCTGGACACGGTGTCGAAGAGCTCATTGAGCACATCGGAGATCCATGAGGTGATTCAGCTGTACTACAGGGACCCGGAGGAGGCGGTGGACAGGCTCTACGCCCTGGTTAAATCCCGCGGGTAAAAAGGGGATTGGGGGCTAGCCCTCCTTAACCTTGACCTTCATCTCTTTCTTCTTCACAGGGGAGAGCTTTTTAAGAGATATCTTAACGTTCTTGTTGAGGATGAATTTATCCACGGGCACATCGGGGAGCCTGCCGTCCACTTCGAAGATGTAGTATCCTTCTTCGCCGTCAACGCTGGTTATGAATTCCTTGTCTCCAACCTTCTCGATCTTTATCCCTGCAACCCGCTTCAGGGCCTCCAGGACGTTAGCCCCCTTGGGCACCTCCACCTCGTGGGCTTCGCTGAAGATGTCCAGCTCCTCGTAGAGCTTCTCGAAGCGTATTTTCTTAGTGTTCAGCCTCAGGACATGGCTTCGCCCGTAGCGGTGCCTCACTATGAGTCCCTTATCCTCCAGGAGTTTGCAGTGCTTAGCCGCCACGGGCACAGATATGCCCAGCTGTCTCGCCAGGCCGGAGATGTGCATCTCCTCCTTGGCCAGAAGCCTGAGGATCTCTCTTCTCGTCGGACTGCTGAGGGTCTTGAACATTGTTATCCACCTGGCTAATATTCGTTATTTAAAAAATAAATAATTTAAGGTCTATCTGTAGACACATGCAGGGGTGTGTTGGTTTATGAAGGATTCTACAGGAGTCGTCATCATCGGCCACGGCAGCAGACTCCCCGAGAGCAGGGGGATATATGAGGAGATCGCCAAGAAGACGGAGGAAAAATCAGGGCTGAAGGTGCGGGTGGGCTACATGAAGCACTGGAGGCCCACCTTTACAGAGGCGGTGAGGAGCTTCATAGATGACGGGTTTAAAAAAGTGATAGTTGTTCCATTATTCTTTGTTCCCGGGCTGCACGTGCAGGAGGACATCCCCATACTCCTGGGGATTAAGGAGGGGGAGGTGCCGGAGTTCGGCTATGAGAAGGTGACCATACCAGAGGACGTGGAGGTTATATACGCCAAGCACATAGGGGCGGACGAGCGGCTGGCAGAGGTAGTGATGGACAGGGTGCAGGAGGCTATAAGGTGATGTCCGAGGGCGAGGAAATCGAGAAAAAGAGCTTCGGCATAATCGGCGAGAGGCTGGATCTCCCATACCCGGAGAGAGACATAGCCATAAGGGTTGTTCATGCCACAGCAGACTACACCTTCGCCGACCTCCTGGTTTTCCATAACAACCCCGTTGAGAGCGGGGTTAAAGCCATCCGGGGAGGCTGCGACATAATCACCGACGTGAACATGGTGAAGGCAGGTATATGGAGGAAAATCGAGGACTACGGAGGAAGCATAGCCTGCTTCATATCCGACGAAGACACCATAAGCTACGCATCGGAGAAGGGGATAACCAGGGCCAGGGCCGCCTTCAGGATCCATAGAGACAGACTAGAGGGAAGCATCGTGGTGGTGGGAAATTCTCCCACGGCCCTCCTTGAGCTGGCCGAGCTGATAAGGGATGGGGTGATGCCGGCCATGGTTGTGGCGGCCCCGGTGGGATTCGTCAAGGCCAAGGAGTCAAAAGAGAAGGTGCTGGAGCATCCGGTGCCGTGTATCGCGGTAAGGGGTGAGAGAGGCGGAACCCCTGCGGCGGTGGCGATCACCAACGCCCTGATCAAGCTGGCAGAGAAAAATGAGGAACGCGAGGCCTGAGGGAAGACTGAGGCGCGGATACACAACGGGAACATGCGCCGCGGCCGCGGCCAAAGGGGCTGCGATGATGCTTTTTTCCGGGCACAACCTGAGAGAGGTTGATGTCGGCCTCCCGGGCGGAGGAAGGGCGACCCTTGCCCTTACCAGGACCGAGATAGGCGATGACGTATCCAGATGCTGCGTAAAGAAGGATGCCGGAGACGACCCAGACGTCACCCATGGAGCGCTGATATGCGCAGAGGTGAGGAGGGGTGGAAGAGAGATTATGCTCCTAGGGGGTAAAGGCGTGGGAACAGTCACGAAGCCAGGTCTACAAGTCGGGATCGGCGAGCCGGCTATAAACCCCGTGCCGCGGAGGATGATCACCGAGGCGGTGAAGGAGGCGGTGCCGGAAGGCGCCGGCGCAGTTGTCACCATAACCGTGCCCGAGGGGGAGAGGCTTGCGAGGCGGACGATGAACGGGAGGCTGGGAATCATCGGAGGCATCTCCATCCTGGGGACCACGGGGATAGTGGAGCCCATGAGCGTTGAGGCCCTGAAGAAATCCCTACTGCCCCAGATAGACGTGGCTCTAGCCGCAGGCCACGAGGAAGTGGTACTGACCCCAGGGAGGATGGGGGAGCGCAGGGCACAGGAGCGGGGGATACCCGGGGAGGCTGTGGTGATAACCAGCAATTACGTGGGATACATCCTTGAGAAATGCCGCGAAAAAGGCGTTAAGAAAGCCCTTCTCCTGGGTCACATGGGGAAGCTCATCAAAGTGGCGGCCGGCGAGAGGGAGACCCATAGCAAGACCTCGCTGCCGGCTCTGAAGGTCATGGTAGACTATGGGATCGACATCGGGCTTCAAAGCGGCATCGTCAGGGCGCTGCGCAGGTGCAACACCACAGAGGAGGCTTTAACCGTGCTTCGGAAGCATGGATGCGGGGGTGTCCTGAACGGCCTGGCCATGAAGGCGGGGAAGATGGCCCAGGAAATGGGAGGGGGGCTCGAGGTTGCCGTGGCCATATTCTCCATGAAGGGGGAGTTAGTAGGCAGTTACAATCTAGAGGGTTCAAAATGGGGAAGATATCTGTCATAGGCGTAGGCCCTGGGCCGAGGAATTTCATCACCCCTGAGGCGGAGAAAGCTATAAAGGAGGCAGAGGTGCTCATCGGCGGCAGAAGGATCCTTAGGAGGTATCGTCACAAGGAGAAGAAGGTGGTCGGGGGGGATATATCGGAGGTTATCAGGTTCATGAAGGAAAAAAAAGACATGCGGATCGCCGTCCTCACCTCCGGTGATCCGTGCTTCTACAGCCTACTGGGAGCTGTACTCAGAGAGTTCCCCAAGGAGGACGTCGAGATAGTGCCGGGGATAAGCTCCCTACAGCTCTGTTTCGCGAAGATAAAGGAGACGTTGAACGACGCCACCCTCGTCAGCCTCCACGGGCGATCGTTGAGGGAGCTTGACAGAGCCATGGACGCGGAGAAGCTGGTCATCCTCACAGACAGCAAGACCCCTGCCAACGCCGCTGCGGAGTACCTGAGGAAGCGCATGCCCGATGGGATGAGGGTTTTCGTATGCGAGAATCTCGCCCGGGATGGGGAGAGGATAACCCAGGGGACTCTGGGGGAAATAGCCCGGGGAAGATTCAGCGGCAATTCTGTGATGGTTGTCATATCTGAGGGAGATAAGGCCTCCCCCAGGGTTGTTCCAGGGATGCCCGATCACATGTTCCATAGGGAAAAGGCACCCATGACAAAGGAAGAGGTCAGAGCCATAACCCTGTCCAAATCGGACCTCAGAGCGGACAGCATCGTATACGACATCGGAGCGGGAACCGGGTCCATCTCAGTGGAGGCGGGGTTGCTGGCTAGAAAAGGCAGGGTTTATGCCGTGGAGAAAGACCCGTTGAGAAGAGACGTGCTGGAGAATAATCTCTCGAGATTCGGGGTCGGCAACGTGGATGTTGTCATCGGCGAGGCCCCGGAGGCCCTTGAGGACCTTCCCACGGCGGACAGGATAATCATCGGGGGAAGCGGGGGCAGGCTCAGAGACATCCTTAGAAAATGCCACGAGAAGCTGGCGGAGGACGGGCGCATAATAATCAACCTGATCGCCCTGGAATCCCTCGCAGCGGCCGTTAAAGAGCTCGAGGAAATGGGCTACGAATACGAGGCCACCCAGGTAACGATAAGCAAGGGAGAAAGGCTGGGGGGCAGGGTTGCTCTCAGACCGCGGTCATCTGTTTTCATAATCACTGCATGGAGGATGATAAAGTGAAGTTAGAGAAAACGATTTCAGGAATCAAGTCCCTCGACGAAGAGGCCATGAGGCAGGCGAAGGAAAGACAGGACACCCTCACAAAGCCCCGGGGAAGCCTCGGCAGGCTGGAGGAGCTGAGCATAAGGGTTGCAGGGATCCAGGGCAACCCTCTCCCAAGAATAAATGATAAGATAGTGGTTACCATGGCGGGAGACCATGGCGTTGTGGAGGAAGGCGTAAGCGCCTATCCCCAGGAGGTCACCCCCCAGATGGTGTACAACTTCCTCCGAGGAGGGGCGGGGATAAATGTCCTGGCGAGGCACGTTGGGGCCAGGGTCGTCGTCGTGGACATGGGGGTTGCGGCGGACATAGAAGCAGCCGGAGAAGGATTCAAGAATAAAAAGATAGCCCCAGGTACGAGGAACTTCACCAAGGGCCCTGCCATGACCCGTGAGGAGGCTGTTAGAGCCGTTGAGGCGGGCATTGAGGTTGTGGAGGAGGAGCTGGATAACGGCGTGGACATCATAGCCACAGGGGACATGGGGATCGGCAACACCACCCCAAGCAGCGCCATCGCCGCAGCAATAACGGGTAAACCCCCCGCAGTGGTCACCGGCAGAGGCACCGGCATAGGCGACGACGCCCTGAACAACAAGATAAAGATCATCGAGAAAGCCCTGGAGGTGAACGCGCCTGACGCGGGGGACGCCCTGGACGTCTTATCCAAGGTCGGCGGATACGAGATCGGCGGCCTGGCCGGGGTGATACTGGCGGGGGCGGCCCACAGAAAGCCCGTGGTGCTGGACGGCTTCATCTCAGGGGCCGCGGCGCTGATCGCCTACACATTAGCCCCCGGGACCCGGGACTACATGATCGCCTCCCATCAGAGCGTTGAGGTCGGTCACAGGGCGATGCTGGAGCATATGGGGCTTAAGCCCCTTTTGAACCTGGATCTCCGCCTGGGCGAGGGAACCGGCGCGGCCCTCGGCATA
>JALUUU010000216.1 GCA_027021185.1 archaeon
CTCCTGAGGGGCAGGCATCCACAACGATCCTCTCGTCGCTCACCCCCTCAAGGTACTCGAGGAGCTGGCCCAGCACCCGGAGATCCATCGGGGAGCCCTCCAGTCCAGGATAGGATACGCATAGATTGGCCTTAACCACGGCGACCTCGCATTTCCCAGGGGCGAACTCAATAAGATCCAATAGGCGCCTAACGTCGGGCTTTTCCCCCCTAAGAATGCCTACCTTGACCATTTTACCCTAAATACCTTCCCCTTCTCTTCATTTAAACTTTTTTAATACAGCCTCGTAGAAATCTCTGTGTTTATCGTCGGTTTTGCTCAGTCTCTCGAGGATTAGCTCAGGGGTGGAGCGTGCAAGGTTATTGAGCACGGGGTTTCTGTCCACGATGAGATTAAGGCCGTCATCCAGGCCCTTTGCCTCGATTCCATCGATCCTCACCTCATCCAGGGTCTTTAGCTCCTCCCCAAGATGCGTAACCACCACGGCGAGGCACTCGGGCATGCCGGAGAAGAGCTCCAGAAGCGCGGACAAGATCTTGGCGGCCGCCCCCGGCTCGGTCACCGCCTCTATCTCGTCGGCCAAGATGAGCTTCGAGGAATCCGTCCTCGGGATGTCTGCCAGGGAGCGGAGGAGGACCTCGAAGGCCCCGGCGCTGGAGCTACCTCTCCTGCGGCCGTAGTAGTAGATCTCATCCACAAGAGGAACCTCTGCCTCAGCCGCCAGGACAGGGAGACCGCTCTGAGCCATTACCTGGATCTGGGCCATTATCTCCAGCAGGGTTGTCTTACCCCCTGAGTTCGCCCCCGTGAGAACCGTTACTCTCGCTTTTCCAGGAGAATCTTCTCCGATGAAATAGCTCACCGGCTGCACCAAGGCCCTGCCCTGAATCTCCTGCTTCCTCAACAACAGGTGCTTACCGTCTCTGAAGGAGAAATTCAAAGAGGCGCCAAGCCTAGGGGGAGAGGCCTCGAAAGTAACGGTAAACTCCCCCAGAGCGAGAAGGTAGTCGATTTGGAGAAGCTTGGCCACCGCTTTTTTAACCACTGTTTCTTTTCCCTTTAGGAGCGCAGCGGTCTGCTGCTCTTTCCTGAAGACGGCTCTACCCCCCTCCTCGCCAACGTATGCCTCAAGGTCAGATAAGGCTTCTCGGTTAACCTCCAGGGGATAAAGGCTGTCCATGGAGAATAGGCCTGAGAAGACTGCTTTCTCGGACTCCATGCCAAGTCTCTTCGCACACTCCTCCTCCCCTCTCCTCGCTGCCTCGGCTATAACGTCTCGAAGCTCTCGGGGAAGGGAGGCATAGCCATTTCCCATCTCCAGGCCCGACAATACCTCGAGAATCTTTTTTCCCGAAAGAGAAACACCCATCTCCTCGACCCGCCTGACTATCCATTCGTTGGCCTCCTGGAGGCACTCGTTAACAACCATGGGCAGGTCCCTGGACACGCGGGAGAACCTCTCCCTCTCCACCTGGAGCTCCTGGATTTTTTCGGATATGCTCTTTAGTTCTGCGGCCAGGTCATCGCCGAGGAGGTCTAGGGCGGTTGCGCATGCGTCAATAGTGCCCTTGTTCTCCACGAAGAAAGAGAGCACCGCCTCAGGGAGAAAGTCCTCGGGGTCTGGGCTGCAAAAGATAACTGCCCCAGAGGCGGCGTTGGAGAAGAGGGAATCGAGACCGCCGCTGGAAACAACCCGAACGGCCTCGTAGTTCTGGAGGAACCCCATGTCCTCCCCGGGGGTTAGCAGAAAGAAGTCTATGATGTCTGAGAACCGTTTAAGCTCCTCGTAGAGTCTTTCGTCATCTGTGACGACCACCCGTCCGGGAACCCGTTTTCCTCCGCGTCTGATAGACCCGAGACCCTTAAATATCTCTCTAAGCCTCCTGAGCTTATCCCCCCTGAGACGGTTAAACAGGGCAGCACCCTCGAGCACCTCCTCTCTCCTCCGCTCCAGCTCGTGCATGTCCCTGGTTGGATAGAATAAGCCGATTCTTAGCTTCGCGTAGTCAGTGCATGCGTGCTCCCGGAGAATCGAGAGAACGGAGTTATATATCTCTCTCGCCTCGGGGGTTTTAAGCATTTCCATATACACGAAGGAGTGTTTTCTCGCGTGGGCCTCCCGAGCTATCTCCACAGCCTTCTGCATGGGCAGGACACCGAGCAGTTCCTGAAAATCCTCCCTGGCCAGGACATCTAAGACCGCCTTCTCCGAGCCGAAACGCTCCAGGAGGGTGTCATATATCTTATCCCCTATGCCCCTAACCTGCCTGAGGCTGTCGAACATGGTACTAACTGGTAATAAGATTATTTCAAACTTCCCATGGGAACCTTGGATCGAGGAAGTCCTGCATGTCCCTAAGGAATTCCCTCCTAAAGACGTCCTCGTTCGTCCTCAGCTGGAATCTCTCCTCGATGCTCTTGGCTATATAGCTCGGGATGCCGCGTCTCCTCAGGTCACCGGAGGACAGGAAGCCCAATAGATACTTGTCTGCCCGGGTGTGACTGCGCCGGAGATAGATGGCCCAGCGGCCGTCCCTGATAAATGGCTCAGTGATCTTGTCTCTGTAGCTCCGGTACTTCCTGAGAAAACGATCCTCATGATGGGGGTTGTCCAGCGGCCCTATGTGAAGCCTCAATGCCGGGATCACCATGCTCTCCAGCTCAAAGAGCATGCATATCCCATCCCTCACGAAGAAGCCTGAACCGATTAATCTGAAATCTCCGCTCTTCAATACGTTCTCTAGGGCTCTGAGGGCCTTCCTCCCCTGGGTGTAGAGAACATCCTCCAGCACCTCTGGCTTGGGGAAGAAGACTGCGAGAAGAGCGGTGCCCCTGGCTCTGAAAAGCTTTAAAAGCCTCTGCTTCCTCGCGGTCCTGGTCCTGGGAAAGAAAAACTCGATCTTCGGGTTCCTCAGGTACTCCCTCGCCGCATAGCGGAAGACGCTGAAGCTGTCCACCGACAAAGCGCTGGCGACATTTCTACGGCTGTCCACGGGATCGATGAATATGAGGGGGGAGCTGAACATTTCCCTGATTTTTTTAACATCCTTAACGGGCTCAAGGGACAGGACGACGCCACGCCTCCAGTTCTTCGCCTCCTCCAGGACCTCCTGGAAGGAGCCGTATTTCAGGACAAGGAGCTCGCATAGATAGCCTGAAAAACCCTCCACTTTCGCCTCCGCTCCGTAGCATGAGATGCCCTTGAGGAACTGCTTCAACAACCTGACCTCGTCTTCCTTCCCCGTTATCCGGCTCCTCACGAAAGAATCGTGGAAAGGCGTCCTATCAACCGAGGACTTTAGCTCGGAGGGGCTGTCCACGGCGTAGCAGGGGACGATCTCGACCTCGTAGTCCTTGTATGAGCCCATGACGTACGGGTGCTCGGCGTAGTGCTTCTCGGGGTTCCTCAGGATCTTCCTCCCCAGGTCTGTTACCACCTCCTCCAGGGCCTCCCTGTCATACTCCACCGGGAAGAAAACGAATATATCCAGGTCTTTCTCATCCCTCAGCCATGTTCCCCTGGAAACCGAGCCGAGAAGAGAGGCCCTGAGCCGGCCGTCTATCTTATCTGTTTCCTCTTTTATCCTTGACAGGAGTTCCTGCGCGACCCTTCTGAGCTTTTTCTCATCCCTGTCTCCGGGCCTTATCTTTTCAAGAACCCCCTTCATAGGGATGAGTTAAACCGGGTTAACTTTATATTTTTTGGGACAGAAGAGTGTAAACGGAGGTGAGGAAATGGTTGTGGCAGGGGTGCTCATCAACACCGCTCCGGGGAAAACCAAGGAAGTCCTCGATGGCATCAGGAAGATAGACGGGGTCTCCTACGCCTACGCCGTCTTCGGGAGATACGACATAGTGGCCACCAGCAAGGACATGGCGGATCTCTCGGACGTGGCGAGCATGGTGGTGAACGAGATCTGCAAGCTCGATGGAGTGACGAAAACAGAGACCCTCATTGTGGCTGATATTTAATGAAGGAGGTCTTAAGGGTCCTAAGGGAAAGGGGCCCCATGACCGGGAGAGAGCTGTACGAGACCGTCGGGCTCGATGTATTCCCTCTCTGGCGTTTCTGCAGAAAATCCGCCGAGATAACAACCCGGCGGGTGAGCAAGCGCTACCTCAGGTTCGACCGGGAGGTCGCCGGCTACGCCAGGCTGTCCCCCTCTCTGCAGAGGGAGTTCCTAACCTATACCGTTGTGGGGCTGAGGGGGGATGAGGACAGGATAGAGGAAAGGGCCAGGGCCCTTGAAGAGGAGATACGACAGGCGAGCGAGGAGAAGCTCCGGCTGGCCAGGAAAGTCGCTGAAAAAGTCGTCTCCAGGTTGCCCAATAAAGATACCGATATCGTCCTCAGGGATGCCTGCTTCATCATAGGCGGAGACGTGCCCCTGGGGATGGCCCACACAGATCCCCGCCCAGAGCCCAGCACAGGAAAGCTCGTCTCAGGGTCTGATCTGGACATAGTCATAATAACTGCGATGGACTTTCCGGAGGACATCGCCCGCGCCCTGGACGAGGAGATGTACAGGGAAAAATATCGCCTCCTCAGAGGACCCCATAACAGGGTCGAGGTGGACTACTTGATAAAGGATCTGGGGAGGGTGGAAGAGCAGGCGAAGCTGAGGAGATTCGAAGACTACGTCGCCTGCAAAATAATCATGGAGAGCAGGTTCCTACTGGGAAGCAGGAAACTATACAGCGAGGTGAGGGCCCTCATGGAGAGGAGCTCTGTTCCGCGGAAGCTTCGAGACCTGCGGAGACTAGCCGCCAAGAACAGGAGGCGAGCCGAGAAAACCCTGCTGAGCAGAGATGAGATAATGGAGGAGGAGATGAAGCTTTTCGCCACGACAGAGGAGTACGGCGAGATATTCTAAAGCCTGCGGACGAAGATGCCTGAGTATATCGGGCCCTCAGGGGTGAGAACGCTCTTTTTAAGCTCAACCCTGTCCACCGATACCGTGCCGTATTCCTCGTCTGCGTGCCGCCTCAGGAAATCCCTCACCTTCCCCAGGCCCCTGGGAGACTTTATCCTTGCGAGGGTTATGTGGGGATGAAACCTCTTCTCCCGGGGGAAGCCGAGCTTATGGAACTCACTGTCAAGGGCGCGCTGCATCTCCACTATCCTGCCATTTGTTATCCCCACCCAGAGAACGCGCATAAACTTCGTGCTGGGGAAGACTCCTAGGCCCTTTAGAGAGGCCTCAAAGGGCTTGAAGCCCGCCAGGGCCCTGTCCATGGCGGCGGTTATCCCGGGCACGCTGTCCTCCCTGATCTCGCCGAAGAACTTGAGGGTGACGTGGAGGTTCTCAGGGGCCACGACCCGAATAGGCGCGCCGAGATTTTTAAGGGACTCCAGGCAGGCCTCAACAGAAGGAGTGGACATGTCAATCGCCACGAAGCACCTCATAATGTTAAACGTTAACTTTACCCAACTTAAAACTATGTTCGGCCTCTATGTCATCACCCCCGAGGGGGATGAGAGGGTTGAAGAATTCGTCCAGGAGGTCCTGGAGGCAGGGGCCAGGGTAGTTCAGCTCAGAGAAAAAAAGAAGACCCGGGCCCTCGAGGTCGGGAAACGCCTGATAAAAGCCACCAGGGAGAAAAATGCCCTGCTGATTATTAATGACTGGGTCGACGTGGCCGAGAAGATAGGCGCCGACGGGGTGCATCTGGGCCAGGAAGACACCCCCATAAAGGAGGCGAGGGCGGTCCTCGGGGAGGACAGGCTGATAGGCAAATCCACCCACAGCCTTGAGGAAGCCCTGGAGGCGGAGAAGGAGGGAGCGGACTACGTGGGCATTGGCCCCATCTATCCCACCAGGACCAAGGACTATAAGGCCATAGGCCCCGAGGTGATAAGAGAGCTCAGGAGAAAACTAAGGATACCCTTCGTGGCCATCGGAGGAATAAACAGAGAAAATGTCGATGAAGTTATCCGGGCAGGAGCCACCAGCGTGGCCATGGTTTCAGCCCTGGCGGAGGCGTCGAACCTGAAGGAGACGGTAAAGTTTTTTATAAAGAAAACAGGAGGAGGGTGATATGCTCTTCGAAAAGATCGATGAAAAAGACGTTACACGAGCCATAGTATCGGGATTCGCCAAGGAACTGGAGGAGTACGCCGAGAGCGACGTGATAATCGTGGGCGGCGGACCCGCCGGGCTGATGGCGGGCAGAACCCTGGCCAGAGAGGGGGTTAAGACCCTCATAGTTGAGAGAAACAACTACCTCGGAGGAGGGTTCTGGATAGGCGGATACCTGATGAACAAGGTGACCATCAGAGCCCCCGCCCAAAAACTATTAGACGAGATAGGGGTTCCCTACAAGGAGTTCAGGAAAGGCCTCTACGTGGCGGACGGGCCTCATGCCTGCTCCAAACTGATAGGTGCTGCCTGCGACGCAGGAGTGAAAATCCTGAACATGACCAAAGTGGACGACGTTGTCCTCCGAGAGGGGAGCAGAGTTGCCGGGGTCGTGATTAACTGGACACCCATATCCGCTCTCCCCCGGGAGATAACATGCGTAGACCCTGTTTCCCTGGAGGCAGGGGTGGTCATAGACGGCACCGGGCACGACGCGGAAGTGGTCGCCGCCCTAGAGAGGAGGGGCATCCTCAAGACCAAGGGCTTCGGGGCCATGTGGGTGGAGCGCAGCGAGGACGCCGTCGTCGACCATACTGGAGAGGTTCATCCCGGGCTGATAGTTATGGGGATGGCTGTCTCAACAGTTTACGGACTCCCCAGGATGGGCCCGACCTTCGGGGCTATGCTCCTCTCCGGTAAACGCGCCGCAGAGGTCGCCATAGACATCCTGAAAAATAAGTAGATACGCCTAGCCCCATATCCTGAGCCAGGAGGGCTCATGGATCCCCCCCTTTTTTTATT
>JALUUU010000217.1 GCA_027021185.1 archaeon
GGATGATGAGGAGATCCTCGCCCTTGCGAGGAAGCTCGGCAGCCTCATCGTGACCCATGACCGCGAGCTGGCCCTGAGGGCTCTGAAGAAAAGCAAGGCCCTCTTCATCAAGGAGGCGCTGACGGCCGACGACATCGTCCAGTGCCTGGAGAAGAACCACGGCTTATTGAAGACCGCCAGCATCTTCTGTGAAAACGGGATAAAATGCAAGAATTGCGTTCCTGGCTTCACCGGCCCAGGAGGGAGGGGCTCAGGGGGATGAACCAACCGCCCATTTCCACCTCCAAACTCCTTTTCCCACCCTCCCCAGCCCCTCCTACTTTTTTTGCGTGACGCTGCCTGACGACTTTTTTTAGAAAAAGATGGGACATGATAGGATTAAGGGCTCTGTCTAGATGACTAAGCTTGCCCTCACCTTTCCCCCGACCCTGAGATACGCCTGCGAAATCGAGTCCTGCAGGGGATGCTGCTCCCTCTTCGAGGAGATAGAGCTATCCCCAGGGGACGTTGAGACCCTGGAGGGGCTGGGCTACTCATCGTTCTGTAGGGAAGGACGGAGGCGGGTCCTCAGGAGGCCCTGCCCCTTCCTCCGGGGAAAGCTCTGCGAGATACATGTAAGGCATGGAGCCTCTGCCAAGCCGGGCGTCTGCCGCAAGTATCCTTTCACAGTGAGTCTCCTTGATAACGGCTGGGTCCTTGTGGACGTTAAGTGGGCATGCATGGGCGTCGGCGCCGAGGAAGGTGAGGCGCTGACCAGTGCCTATATTAAAAGGGAGCTCAGGGACTTTTTGAGCGCTCGGGGCGGGAAGATACCAGTCGGCGTCGCCGTGCCCCTAAGCGACGAGGGAGATAAAAGAGTGAGCTGGGAAGGGGTGAAGAAGCTCTACGACTACGCCTCTGAGGAGGTGCTTCTGAGGGATGGGGCGCTGAGGGATAAAATCGGGAAGATCGTCTATCTCCTCAGGGAGTTTACCGAGGCCTGTTACGGAGGCGATATAGCCTCCCTGGAGGAGGTCCGGGTATTCCTCAAAGGCCTTAGGCCCGAGGCGTGGAGGATGGATGATGTCCCTTGGGACGCCGAGATAACGTATTACGGGATCATAGATGAGCTCCTATCAACCGGCATAACCCCCAATAGCGCCGCTAAGAGACTGGGTCTGGGCATGAGGATGTCCTCCCCTGCCGAGCTCGTGTTCTCCAGGAACGCCGAGGAGCTGTATTCCCTATACATGTCCCAGTGCCTCAGAGAAACCCTCTCCAAGCCCTGGAGTCTAAGGGCATCCTTCTACTGGACCATGGGCGTAATGGGGCTGGTTGATTTCGTGACAAAGTGCGCCACAAGGGATGAGGTGAGCGGTGCCAGGATGAGGGAGGCCATAGCGGTTGTAGACTTTCTGAACAAGGGCTCCAGGGGATTCAGGGACCACGCCTATCCCCTGTATCCTGAGCTGGGGCTGCACTATCTCTCCATGATGCTGTCCCCCGCCCGGCGGTGAGGGCTGAACAAATATTTTTACATCGGTAATTTTAGTAACGATAAGTAATTAAAATGAGCACTAAAAGCTTTGATGAAAGACTCAAGGAAGCCAAAAGCCTGGCGGACATATTCGAGGTCGTGAAGCGTGCCGTGAGGAAGACCCAGAAAACAGGTAGAGCCGGCCTCACCCTGGGCCTCGCAGACCTCGGCGGCGGGAGAGAGGGGTTCATCGGGGCCTTCTATCCCTTCGGCTCCAACATCATAGTCATGAACAAGGCGATCCTCAGGAGGATCCTGTCCGCCAATCCCGAGCTTTACAGGCCCTACTCCTTCATAGTCCTGCTCCACGAGTATCTTCATTCTCTGGGCTATCTCGACGAGAGGCTGGTGCGGGACCGTGTCCGGGACATATGCCTCAGCCTCTTCGGGGAGACCCATCTCACCACCCAGCTGGCTGAGAACATGGAGAAGTTCATCCCGGAGCTTGTTTATCCCGAGGCTGGCTGGTCCCCCGAGGGAGACATAAAGGTGGAGATGGTTTACGACTTCGACAGGTCCAGCGTAAACTACATTATGTAGATGTTAACCTTGGCTGCCCCTCCTGTATGCGCATAGCCGTTGTGGAGAGGAAGAGATGCCAGCCCAAGAAATGTTCTCTTGAGTGCATCCGGTTTTGCCCTGTGAACCGCACCGGGGGAGAGTGCATCCTCCTCAGCGAGGAGCATGGGAAGGCGCAGATAAGCGAGGAGCTCTGCACAGGATGCGGAATATGCGTTAAGAAATGCCCCTTCAGCGCCATCACCATAGTCGGCCTCCCTGAGGAGCTGCAGGAGGAGATGACCCATAGATACGGGGAGAACCTTTTCCGCCTGTTCCGCCTGCCTTATCCCCGGAAGAACTCTGTCTTAGGACTGATAGGGCAGAACGGCACCGGCAAGACCACCATAGTGCGGATCCTGTCGGGGGAGATCATCCCTAACCTGGGGGACTGGGAAAACGGCGACGAATCCCTGGTCCTGAAGCATTTCTCCGGCACCCAGTTCTACGAGTACTTCGAAAAGCTCTACGCCGGAGACCTTAGAGCCGTTGTCAAGCCCCAGTACGTCGATCAGCTGCCCAGGGTTGTGAAAGGCACTGTAAGGGAAATCCTGGAGGAGGTGGACGAGCAGGGAAGGCTCAACGAGGTCCTGGGGGAGCTTGAGCTAAAAGAGGCTGAGAACAGGGACATAAAAGACATATCCGGGGGGGAGCTGCAGAGAGTGGCGATCGCGGCCTCTCTTCTTAGAGAAGGCGATATCTATATCTTCGACGAGCCCTCCAGCTACCTTGATGTCCGGCAGCGCCTGAAGGTTGCGGGGATCATCAGACGCCTCGCCCAGAGCAAGAGGGTTCTCGTGGTGGAGCACGACCTCATCGTCCTCGATTATCTTGCGGACTACATCAACATTGTCTATGGAGTCGTTGGGGCCTACGGCATCGTCTCCCATCCCATGACCTCGAGGCAGGGGATAAATGTCTACCTGGGGGGCTATCTGAAGGAGGAGAACATACGGTTCCGCCCCCAGGAGGTGAAATTCGAGGTGAGAGCGCCCCCAGATGAGTGGAAGGGTGCGCCTCTCTTGAGCTTCCCAGACCTCAGAAAGACCTATAAGGGCTTCCAGCTCCATGTTAAGGGTGGGAACATAAACTCTGGGGAGGTGGTTGGGGTCCTGGGTCCGAACGCCATCGGGAAGACAACCTTCGTAAAGATGCTGGCCGGGGTGGTCACCCCCGACACCGGCAAACTGGACAGCAAGGTAAGGGTTTCCTACAAGCCCCAGTACATCAAGCCCGAAAATGAGCTCACCGTGGCTGAGGCCGTGGCTGGGGCCAGGCAAGGCGATCCCGTCTTCTTCGACGCCGAGGTGTCCCGTCCCCTGGAGCTGAAACCCCTCATGGACAGGAGCCTGGGAGAGCTCAGCGGGGGGGAGCTGCAGCGCGTGGCGATAGCCGCCTGTCTGGGCAGAGCCGCCGACATATACCTCCTGGACGAGCCCTCGGCCTATCTTGACGTCGAGCAGCGCCTCCGGGTGGCCAAGGTAATCAGGCGCGTAATGGAGAAAAAAGGCGTTACCGGCATAGTAGTGGACCATGACCTCCTTTTCATAGACTATATATCGGACAGGCTCATGATCTTCGACGGGGAGCCCGGGGTATCTGGATACGCAACTGAGCCCCTGGGTATGAAGGAGGGGATGAATGCCTTCCTCAAAAGCGTTGGGATCACCTTCAGGAGAGACCCTGTCTCCGGTCGCCCAAGAGCTAACAAGCCGGGGAGCAGGAAGGACAAAGAACAAAAGGCTAAGGGCGAATATTATTACACGTCATGATACAGGTAGCGGTCATCGGAGGTGGAGAAGCTGGAGACGGGGTCCTGGCCCTCGCAAGGGGCGTGGGGCGGGAGATAGCGAGGGCAGGATGCGTCCTGATCTGCGGCGGCCTCGGTGGTGTTATGGAGGCCAGCGCCAGAGGAGCCAAGGAGGAGGGAGGCACTACGTTGGCCATTCTGCCAGGGGAAAGCAAGGAAGAGGCCAATCCCTATATGGATCTAAGGGTTGTTACAGCTATGAGCCATGCCAGGAACGCCATCATCGCGAGAAGCGCCGACTTCCTCATAGCCGTGGGGGGTGAGATGGGCACCTTGTCGGAGATAGCTCTGGCCCTCAAGGAGGGTAAGCCCGTGATAGTGATGGAGTGCGACAGCGACATCATCAACGCCCTCAAGGAGATCAGGAGGGAGAATCTCTTCTTCGCCCTCAGTCCCAGAGAGGCCGTTAAGATGGGCTTAAAAATTATAAAAACCTATATATAACCGCCGCCTGGATTTTAGGAATATGGGGCTCGTGGACGAGACCTACAGATATCTCTATGACACTGCCGCCTACTACGGCACAGGGGTAGAGTATCTCATAGGGGGGATAATTCTCGGAGCGCTCATAGTCCTCTGGATCCTTGTAAGGTTGTTCAGGGGCAAGAAGGAGAGGGAGCGGGAGATAGTGGTTAAGGTGATGAAAGAAGATGAGCCCCGTATCAGCCGAGGAGTCCTCGAAGAACCCGAGGCCCCGGGCGGAATAACCATATCCCCAGGAGAGGTTGTCATCAAAGCCGAGGGAAAGACAACCCGAATACCCAGGGACAGGGTTACCGTTGACCTGCGCGGTGGAAAGCTTGAGATAAGGGTCCTTGAGCCGGAGGAAGCCAAACCAATCCCGGAGAAGAAAGAAGAGGTAGAGGAAGAGGCAGAGGAGGAGAAGGTGATAACAGCGGAGGAGGTCGAGGAAGCCCCGCCTGCAGCGCCCCCAGAGGAACCCAGAACCCTGGGCGCGGCCCTTAAGAGGATCGCTAAGGAACACTCCCTGCTATCCATAACCCTCATAACCCCCGACGGCCTGCTCGTAGACTCCATCAGCAAAGCCCCTGAGGAGGACGCCGAGGCCGCTGGCGAGCTGTTATCAGAGGTGGAGCTCGGGACAGAGCCCGCCATGACGTCGGTGGAGGAGGAAGAGGAGTCCAGGTATCTGTTCGCCATCCCCTTCGAAGACACCCATGGAGTATTCCTGGTTAAATCGAGGGAGAAAATACCCGCAGACACGCTTTCAGTTCTTCAGGAAGAGCTGCAGAAATCCCTTGAGCTGCTCCTAGGCTAGGCTAGTTTTCTCGGAACATATATGCAGTAGGGCTCTTCCTCCATGTAGTCCCCGTATCGGGCATATGCCCTCGCCCTGCATCCCCCGCATGCGAATCTGTACTCGCATTCCCCGCACTTGCCCCTCAGATCCTCCCTGCTCCGAAGGTTGTTGAACAGCTCTGAGTTCTCCCATATCTCCCTGAAGGACTGCTCCCTGACATTCCCGGCCTTCAAGGGCAGATAACCGCAGGGATTCACCTCTCCTTTCCTGGAGACAAAGGCGAAGGTTCTGCCCGCCATGCATCCCCCCATGGTGGCATCCATCCCGTGCCTCCTCTCCGGTCTGTCCCCCCTCTGATACGCCACCCGGACGTAGTGGGGGGCGCACGTAGCCCTCATGTATATGCCCTTGTCCTTGGCCTCATACATCCAGTTCAAAACTTTCTCATAGTCCTCCGGGGGTATCTCCTCCGCCTCCAGAGCCTTACCCCTCCCCGTCGGGACAAGAAGGAACAAGTGATGAGCCACGGCCCCAAGTTTCTTCGTGATGGAGTGAATCTCCTTGATCTCCGGGAGATTACGCCGTGTAACCGTGGTGTTCACCTGAAACTCCAGGCCGGCTTTTTTGCACGCCTCAATACCCTTCAATGCTTTCTCGTAGGCGCCCTCCACGCCCCTGAAGGCATCATGCTCTCCGGCGTACGCGCAGTCGATGCTTATGCTTACTCTCTTGATTCCTGCCTCCTTAAGTTTCTCAGCCACCCTGTCATCTATCAACGTGCCGTTGGTGCCCAGGACGGGTCGAAGCCCCTGATCTGCGGTAAATCTCGCCAGCTCATAGATGTCCTCTCTGAGGAGGGGCTCCCCCCCTGTGAGTATCATGATGGGCTTTGAGAAGGAGGCGATGTCCGCTATTACCTTCTTAACCTCTTCAGTGGTGAGCTCATCTGGGTCTCGCTCTCTGGCCGCCGACGCCCGACAGTGCTTGCACCGCAGGTTACAGCTTCCGGTGAGCTCCAGGGCCACGAGCCGCGGAAGGAACCTCTTCATGTTTTTCACCCGGAAAGTTGCCGATGAGAAGGAAACTGAAAAACAATCCACGACGGGCACTGTTTAACCGGGAAAAAGCGTGGATTCTCCAGAAAAAGGCTCCACGAGCCCTGCCATAGGCGGCGCCGGCATCGCATCCCCCACGTATCCGCCATGGATCCATGGATCCGATTCCGTCAAGCCCTTGGGAGGTGCAAAGCTTTATATCAAGGATTCCCTAGTCAGTAGTTGTAGTTGTTAAGTCTTATTACCACCCATGGGAGGCAAAGGGATGGAGGAATACGATATCATAATCATAGGAGGCGGGCCCGCTGGGCTCAGCGCCGGGCTGTATGCCGCCAGGGCCAATAAGCGCACCCTCATCCTGGACAAACCCGGAGAAGGCGCCCTTAAAAAAGTAAAGGTGATGGAGAACTATCTCGGCTTTCCGGAAGGGATAAGTGGAGAGGAGCTCCTGGAGCTGGGACGCCGGCAGGCGGAGAAATTCGGCGCAGAGATCCTCGAGGAGGAGGCCGTGGCTATAAAGCCCGGAAACGAGAACAAGTACATCGTCGAGACCCCTGACAAAGAATTCATCTGCAGCGGCGTAATAATCGCCACGGGGGTGAAACACGCCAGGCCGAAGGTAAAGAACATTAAAAACT
>JALUUU010000218.1 GCA_027021185.1 archaeon
TTATCGAGGGAACCAGCCAGTATATGGTCTAGATAGCCTGTTTTATCGGCATCAATAGGAGAAACTGACGTAAAGGGTTTATCTCCCACGTATGTCCAACGCGGAACAAACCCTTCCTTTGCATATACGGGGACAGCCAGCATTAATAACAGTAGTACTATAAGCAAGTATAATGCCTTCATCCTATCCCTCAGGAGTTATCCTACTCGCTGGGCTGCCCAGCTCGAGATTCTTTTAGTTCTTTGGGCCGTATGGCGTTCCCATTTTCCTTTGATTTAAGTTCTGCAATAATCTCCTCTCTCAGCCTCAGTTCCTCGTATAGCCTCTCTATATGTTTTTTCAGCACCTCGACGGTCATGTCACCCAGGGAGGCAATTTTACTCGCCTTTTCTTCCAGGTTCGTGAGTTTTTCGCTGTAAAATTTGACATGGGATTTGAGTTCGCCTATCTCCTGCATTCTCTCTGACAGCTTATTCTCAAGCTCGATGTAGGACCCATCATCCATGGGCTCCGGCTCAATGTTCTCCGGTTCGTCGATTACCTCCACAATATCCGCTGCGGAGTCGACTGACTCTTCCTCCAGTTCTGGTTCTTTTGCCGTCGGCCTTGTTTCTCCTCTGAGGCAGCTGATGAGCTCTATTTTCTCCTCTATTTCTGTCTCTTTCCTCTCTAGCTCCCGTCTAAGGATCTTGTGGTCTTCCTGGCTCTCCTCTAGGAGAGCCTCAATTGTTTTAACAAAGTCTTCGTAGCCGTTCTCAGGATGCAGGAGATAATTCATGCCCATTTCCTTATGTAGAGAGTCTTTATAGCACTGGGAACCACTCTGCCGTATTCAAGAGGCGTGGACCCTACCGGCATCAGGGTGATGAAGAACTCGCTGTTCGGGGTGAGGGGATGGTTGCCATTGCCGTCCTCTATCCAGAAGTGGAGTTCTACTATTTCGTTTCTCTCCAAGTTAGTGTCATCTGTGACCGTGTTCAATGGAACTATTCCAAAGTCAGCCACTCCGTTTGCACTGGAGGTAGAATTCTCGTTGGCGCCTATGTTGGCATTATATCTGATACCCCGGATGTATGTGGCATTGGAATGATAACTCATTATAATGTCCTCATAAGCAACGTCTGAGCTGCCAGGGGCGAGGGAAACAGTGATAATCAGCTTCGTTATATTTTGCTGCTGGACTCCCCCATCTCCAGCATAGCCTGCGATTTCAATTACCTTTAAATTCGTGGCAACTTCTTTCGTCGCCATCTCACCAGTTGTTCTGGCCTTGAACTCTAGGGTCCCTGAAGTCCTCATCAGGGTCCCGGCTGCAACGGCTGCCACCAGGATCATAGCGATGAAGATTATCAAGGTGCCTAGACCCACCTGCGCTCTTAGATCCTTCGGGAATCTCGAGGCGATTTTAATACCCCCTTTTTTCTTTGCCATCCGCTTCTAAGAATATAAAAACCTTTTTTTTCAAAACTCGAAACATAAGGCATATAAAAATTGATTTCCGGGTTAGATGCATGGACAATAAAGCCTACACGTCCATGCTGCTATTTTTAATGGTGGTTACTTCGTCTATAGTTTTCAGTGTCATCGTATATTCCCAGGATAAGGCAGAAAAGGATAAGACCCTGACAGATCTAGAGGTAATCCGGGCAACAGAGACAACTATAGTCGTCAAAAACATCGGAAAAAATGTTGCATCAAACCTGTCTTCTTTCCCACCTGCTGAGTTCAAACCAGGCACAATCGCCCCAGATGAAGAAGCCATTGGCACTTTTGGCTCACCGATAAAAGACTTCACCCTTATAACTGTACGCTCTGCAGAGGGGAGCGAAGTCAGATATAGATACAGGGGTGGGCTCCGTGGATGAATACGGATTCCGCCTGTTGCGAGAAAGGATAAAGAGAGACACAAACTTCAACGCGCCATGCTACGAAGAAAAACACCTTAAAAGAAGGCTGGCCGTGAGGATGAGGGCCCTGAACATATCCACCTACCAGGAGTATCTCGGATTTCTTTCAAATAAAAATGAGGAATACCACAGGCTCTTGAGGGCTCTCACCATAAATGTTACAAAATTCTTCAGGGATCCAACAACCTACGATGCAATATATAAACTCGTTTTCCCGAAGATAACCTCCTCAAAAAAGCACATAAGGATATGGAGCTCAGGCTGCTCAGACGGTAAGGAACCGTACTCTCTGGCGATGCTGCTCCTGGATTTTTTAGGCGACAAAGTCGTTGATCATACTCCAGTAATCTATGCCTCAGACATAGACGACGAGATGCTCAGAAAGGCTAAGCGAGGAGTGTACAGCAAAAACGAGGTAGAGGGTCTTGATTCACGGTACTTGCTGAGGTATTTTGAGAAGTATCCTGACGGCTATAGGCTTAAGAAAAAGGTGAGGGATATCGTTCGATTTCAGCACCGGGACCTTATCTCTGACCCTATGCCCAAGTGCATAGACCTCATCCTCTGCCGAAATGTGGTCATCTACTTCGCCAAGAACGTTAAGGAAAAAATTTACTTAAACTTCTATAATGCCCTTAACCCAGGTGGTTTTCTCGTCCTTGGTAAGACAGAGACCCTGTTAGGAAGGGCCAGGGAAATGTTCAAGCTCTTCAACAACGTTGAGAGGATCTACGCTAAATGAGAAACTCCCTCGCGTATCTATAAGCAAGGGCTGCATGATTTCTACCATTCTGGGCCACGCCTCCGTGGCCGGGAAGCAGAAGGGTGAAGTCAAGCTCTGTGAGTCTTTTAAGAGACCTGAGCATTTCACCAGCGTTTCCTCCAAGGTCGACTCTGCCGAATCCGCCCCCTGAGAACAAGGTGTCTCCTGAGAAAAGTATGCCTCGCTCCTCCTCCAGCAGACACATGCTGCCCGGGGTGTGACCTGGGGTGTGGAGAACCTTCAATGCCATGCTTCCGAGTTCTATGCTGTCCCCCTCTGTTAGTTTCCTGGATACATTTACTTTCAGGGGCTCAGCAGAGCCTCTCAGCCCGGATGTTCCGTATAGCCATCCCTCCGCCATTTCATCGGCGTCTAACACATGGGCAAATACCTTTGCATTCTTGAAAAAAGAGTTCCCTCCGCAGTGATCGGCGTGTCCGTGGGTGTTTATTATTAGAGATACCTGGTCCAGATTCACTATCTCGTTGATTTTCTTGATCAACCAGTCACTCATCCCCGCACCCGTGTCAATTATCGCAGTGATCTCATCAAGAATTAGGTAGCAATTCGAGTCAATAGCATTGCTGATTATTGGGATTATTTCACTCTTGCTCATGGCTAATCAAGGTTGGTCAGCCCCACTTCAGAGGCGATTTCGTATGCTTTCTCCATTTCAGATGTGGTAACGGGCCGGGAAATATCAGGGGTTTTATGGGCCTGAAACTCTGGGCGGTACTGAGCCATTATGTTGACTCTCACGTCATTGCCTAGGTTGGAGGATATCCACTCGAGGATTTTCCTGGTGCAGCACTCCACGTGGTTTGGCAGGACGAGATGCCTTATCAACAGCTCAGCATGTTCTCTTGCCAGGAGATGGTTTCTCGTAACGATGCCCCAGTAGTTTTTAGCCTTAGAAAGCCTAAGGGCGCACTTATCGTTGCCGTATTTAAAGTCTGCCAGGTAGACATCCACGCATCCATCCAGAAGTTCCATGGATTCTGTGCTCATATACATGTTGGAATTCCATACAACAGGTATGTTAACCTCCAGGGCATTAAACATTTCAAGGATAACATGGAGGTTTGGCGTCGGCTCTCCCCCAACAAGATTAACGTTCCGGCTCTTATCAATGAGTCTCCTCCTCTTCACCGCCTCTGCCAGGTCTTTTCCGGTGACGGGAACCCCTTTCTCTATCTGCCGGGATATCATCCAGTTCTGGCAGAAGACGCAGTAGAAGGTGCATCCTATGAAGAAGATGGTGTGAGATGGGACGAGACATGCCTCCTCTCCCAGGTGTATAAATTCAGACGACATCCTCGCCTCAGCTCCTAGCCCGCAGAATCCATGCTCTCCCTTCGCCCTGTTAGCGCCGCAGCGTCTCTCGCAGAAATGGCAGTTCTCCAGAATAGACCTCGCGGCAGTTATCTTCTCATCCAGAAGTGAGTCTTCTATTCGCTTGAGTACTTGGGGCGGCTCATCAAGGAGTTTCTCAGCCTCCTCTTTGCTTTTAACCGCCCTGGTTATAACGTATCTAGCGGCTTTATTGTCTTTGGAGACCTCTATATACCTTCCAAGCGCCCTTTTAACCCCCTCATCTTCGAAGGCCCTGAGGGAGTCAGGGCGGAAAAAACCGTACATGTCTCAGCCTGTCTCAACCTTGCCCGTGTTTGCGTTCACCTTCATAGAGAACTCTTCTCTTTTAGTCTCGAACAGACCTGTCTTGATCTCTATCTCTCCCTTAACTTCCCAGGAGTCATTTTTCCTCTGGACAGAAAAATAGTTCACCGCCAAGACACCTTTGTAGTTGCTGTGAATCCAATGGTCCACCAATGCCTCGGCATCCTTGGGCAGCTCAACTTCCACTAAACACACCTCCTATTTGAGTAGGTAAATAGCCAGGACGGCGATTAATATGCCCATGGCCTTTTTAGCACCAACGGGTTCTTTGAATATGATTATGCCGGATAAGGTGATGAATAGCACTGTGAAAATTATAACCAATGGCAGAAATGTGGAGAGTTCAACCTCCTTCAATGGGTAGAGGGTGACCAGCTTGGCAATTCCGCCGAAGAGGAAGCTAAGAACCATGGCGGCGAATATCGTGGCTGGTAGGGACCAAAATTTTACAAGATCCAGGAAACTTATATGGTCTTGTCCGTGGAACCTGTATTTCCAGATAGTGTCTCCCACCATGAAAAGGAAGGCCGCCAAGACAGCCATAAGGATGTATATGGTCTTCAAGGAACTCACCAAATCTAACCAGCTACTTTCACGTCTGAAAATTCAATGCTCGGCGTAAGCACAGAGGACACCTGCTTATAGTCCTTTCCGTATCCCGTTATATTCTTCAACAGCTCAAAGATGTTACCGGCTATTAATAGTTTTTTGACGGGCATCCCTCTGTAAAATGCGTTCCTGGTCTCCACTGAAAAATCGCCGGAAACAGTATTCGCCGTGTGCGTCCCCATCAATCCATGCACCACAAGGTTCCTTTCCTCAAGGCCTCCATCTCCGGTAACAATAAGATTTGAAGCCCCGATTCCCGGGAGAGTGGAATGGGAAGACCTGTAGGCATTGCCGGTGCTTTTCATCCCTGCCATGTTGGCGTAGTAAGTGTCGTAGAGGAAGCCCTTAAGCACCCCGTTTTTAATCAGCCATGTTTTCTGCGTAGCCACCCCCTCAGAGTCAAATGCTGATGAGTTTAATCCCTTCTTCAGTCTGCCGTCATCCACTATAGATAGGCTATCCGCGAAGAGCGCCTCCCCAATCCTGCCGGCAAGAAAGGAGCGACCTGGAACAACATTCTCCGCGCTAAATGACGGCGAAAGCACCTCCTCAAAGAGCTCTGCCACGGCGTTTGGCTTTAGAGAGACGCTGTAGGTGCCGCTTTCTATCTTCTTTGCACCCAGAGAGTCCCTCGCGAGTCGGGCTGCGTTTTCACCCACCGAGGCAAAGTCTATATCCAGGTATCGTGACGCTGCATGGTCTGAGGCGGTGGCTGTTTCTTTTTCTTTTGCCATAGCCGTCAGGTAGCAGGAGCAGTAGGTTTCTTTTTCCTCTGCTCTTATGCCGTGGGAATTCATGATCCTTTCCTCCCCCGTGGACCATGAAATCCCGGCCAAGGTTGGAGTCACCCCATGGTCGCGGCATGACCCTATCAATTCCTCGGCGAACTCCAAAGCCTCCTTCAGGTCTAGATAGCTGATGTCTTCATCGTAGAACGACTTAAAATCTCCGTACCCCTGTTTCTCTGGTAGCGATACGTTCTCGTCCGTCTCGTTTATCTCGGATACCTTCATGGCTCTGAGCAAGAGGTTTTCATCCAGGGTGTTGGAGAAGGCGAAGCCCATTTTTTTTTCTTTGATAACCCTAACACCGTATCCTGATGTCTTGTTCCATTCATATACGTCAAATTTTCCTTTTTTAAAGATGAGCCTGTTTGAGACCTCGCATGTAAAGTATATCTCTGCCTCGTCAACGTGATTTAACAAGAAATTCATTGCTTTTTCTTCTTCCATGTGTCTGTTCCCCCTACCAGAGCCCGCGTTCTAATATGGGGACCGCCGTCTCCCACGGGCACGCTCTGGGCCTCCTTACCGCAGTAGCCTATATGCAGGGCGAAGTCGTCACCGACTCCCTCGATTCTCTGCAGGATATCCAATGTGCTTCCCGAAAGAGAAACATCTCTGAGGGTTTTGGTGAGCTCGCCATTCTCTATTAGGGCGCCTTCTTCCGCGTTGAATTGAAATATGCCCCTGGCGGTGTCCACCTCCCCCCCTTTAGAGCCTTTCAGGTACACACCTGTTTTTATATCCTCGATGAGCTCCTCGAAGGAGTGGTCTCCTGGTTCGATGTAGGTGTTGCTCATCCTCACGAGGGGCGGATAATCATATCCCTGGCTCCTGGCGTTTCCAGTAGGGTGCAGATTCAGGGCAGCCGCTGTTTCTCGAGAGCTCAGGAAGTTCTTAAGAATCCCCCTCTCCAGTATGGGTTTCTTCTTAGCCCTAAAGCCTTCTGCATCGTAGAAATAAAACCCGTAAGAATTCTTCAGGGTAGGATCGTCGTATATGGTCACGGCTTCCGGGGCTATCTTTTCTCCCAGCTTATCCTCCAGGATCGATTCACCATGAAGTACGTGATCGGCC
>JALUUU010000219.1 GCA_027021185.1 archaeon
AGAGATAGTCCGCCATGCCTCGGATCGTGGGATGGTTCTTGCGGTGGAAAACCTGGATGAGAGGGCTTTTTCAGTCGAGGACTTCACGAAGATATTCGAGGCAGTCCATGGCGCAAAATTCCTTTTCGACATCGGCCACGCGAATATGGGCAGCCCCCAGGGGAAGGCGGTTCACTCTTTCTTGGAGGCCTTTGGAGATAGGATAGCCCATGTCCATGCCCATGACAACCTGGGAGAGGACGACGACCACTTGCCCATTGGCGCGGGAGTCATCAGCTGGGAGGAGGTAATATCGGCCCTGAAAAAGACGTACGACGGCACCGTCACCTTGGAAATCCACTCAGCGGATAAGGACTACCTGAGGATAAGCAGAGAAAAGTTCGCGGAGATCTGGGGCGACTGACTACTTCAGTTGATGCTTCACCATCAGCTCGTCGGCCCAGTCTATAGAGTCTACCAGGGGCATGATGTCCACAAGGAAAACGAAAGCTATCTCGCTGATGGCTCTACGGAGATCCGACTTCTCCATCTCTTTCTCCCCCTCGATAAACTCTGCCAGGACGATCCGCAGGATTTCCCTGGACTTCTCCCTCCCGAAGATCAGCTCCATGGAGTCCTCCATCCCCTGGAGGACGTCAAGGGTGACGGATGACCCCTTTTTTCTGATCAGGTCTTTGTACCACGCGTATCTGTCGAAGTCCTCCTCCACCTTAACCCTGGGCGCAGGGACGCCCCTGATGACTTTTTCCTGCATCCGCTTAAGGAGGTTATCAACTTCCCGACCCAGGGCGGAGATGTAGTACACCCCTGTTTTGTCCTGCTCGATTACCCCCGCCTCTTTAAGAATCTTCAGGTGAAAGCTCAGCTTGGGGGGCGTTTTATACTTAAGCTCCTTGTAGAGCTCGCTGAAACTGGCCTTCCCAAGCTGCCTAAGGCGCTCCAGGATCTCTTTCCTCTTAGGATTGGAAACAGACTTTATTATGTAGTCCGTGCTGTACCCGGCTATAAGCTCTCGGACAGCATCTATCTCGGCCTCGTCCATGTCTCCCTCCCTGAGCAGGAGGCGCGAGGATGTGGATGCCACAGCATCGTTAAACTGGGATATGAGGCGGAGGGTCGCCTTAAGCCCCAGGGTGTTCACAAGCACCCCCAGGGAATCCAGAACCACAACCCCGTCGTTCTTGGCTTTAACGAATTTCTTCACCGCCCCTAGAATGTCTGCCGGATTTTTTAGGTTCAGATCGGTGTCTCTGTCCCTCTCCAGGGTGAGCCTCCGCACCTCAACCCCCTTAAGGGCGGGATGCCTCTCCACGAAGTCCATTTCCTCTCCGGCTAGGAAGAGGCCGGTTTTTCCCTGAAAAACCTGCCTCACAAGGGTCCGATAGGCCTCCTCTGAGGTGCCCTCCATCAGGTAGATGCCACCGGACCTAAACTCTGACCTCCGGGGAAACACGAAGCACCAGTCGATAGAGCGCTTCCTCTTCTTGCAAAACGAGACCCTGCTGCACTCGTAGCAGCTGTCAAAGTTCTTCGACTGGACGCACTTAAAAGCCTCACACGCCTTCTGGCGCTCCGGGCTGTCAAAGCATCCCGTGCACTGAGAGTCTACGAACTGATCACATACTCTGCAGTTGATCCCGCAAGCAGAAACTCCATTCATTTCTTCCCTTCTAAGAGCCACTTTGAAACTTTCAAGAGTTCTTCCCTGTCGATAGGCTTCACGAGGTAGGCGTCGCACTTGCTCCAGTGAAAGCTCCAGAGCTTGTCTTCCTTAGAGCCTCTCACGGTGAGCATTGCCACGGGGATATGCCTTGTTTCTGGGTCCTCCTTGATCTTTGCCGCTGCCGCCCAGCCGTCCATGCCGGGCATCATGATATCCATGAGAACAAGATCAGGCATCTCTCTCTTGATCCTGTCCAAGCACTCCTCGCCGCTTATGCAACCTATAACATCGTACCCGGCTTCTCTGAGCATCTCCTTAACGACGAAGAGCACATCCTCCTCATCATCCACAACCATGATCTTGGTCAATCCGATACCTCCTGGTCACAGCTCATAAACAGCTGTCTACTCCCCCCGGAAACCGGAGATTCTCTACTTTGAGACATATTTTATTAGATCCACCATTCTGCTGGAGAATCCCCACTCGTTGTCGTACCAGGACAGGACTTTTACGAGGCTGCCTCCTATGACATTGGTGCTCAGGGCATCTACGATGGCGGAGTGAGGGTTACCTATGATGTCTCTGGAGACGATGGGTTCCTCGGTGTAGTCTAGGATTCCTTTGAGCTCGCCCTGGCTGGCCTCCCTGAGGACGGAGTTAACCTCCTCTGGCGTAACGTCTCTGCCCACCTCTACCACAAGGTCGTTTATAGAGCCGTTTGGCGTGGGGACCCTGAGGGCCATGCCGTCGAGCTTGCCGTTGAGCTCGGGCAAAACAGCTCCTATAGCTCTCGCAGCCCCCGTTGTCGTGGGGATGATAGACAGCGCCGCAGCCCTCGCCCGCCTCAGGTCGCGGTGGGGCAGGTCAAGGATGCGCTGGGAGCTTGTGTACGAGTGACATGTAGTAAGGAAGCCCCTCTTTATCTCAAAGGCATTGTTAAGAACCTTCGCCACCGGGGCAAGGCAGTTTGTGGTGCAGCTGGCATTGCTTATTATGCGGTGCTTGTCCTTGTCGTAGTTACCGTTGTTGACCCCCATGACTATTGTGATGTCGGGCTCCTTGGCGGGGGCAGAGATAATCACCTTATCGGCCCCTGCATCGAGATGTTTAGAGGCTCCTTCTCGGTGGGTGAAGAAGCCCGTTGACTCAACAACGACATCTATGCCCAGGTCTCCCCAGGGGAGATTCCCGGGATCCCTCTCCGAGTAGACCTTCATCTCCTTGCCGTTAACAGTAATACTTCCTTCATCGGCCGTTACTGTGCCGTTAAACCTCCCATGCACGGAGTCGTACTTAAGCAGATGTGCCAGGGTCTTGGTATCCATAAGATCGTTTATGGCCACGAAATCTATGTCGTCTTCGCCGATTCCAGCTCTAAACACATTTCTCCCTATCCTGCCAAATCCGTTTATCGCAACCCTAACCAAGTTACCTCCTCCTTTAGTACCTGTAGAACTGACTCTCCACCTTGTAGAAGCGCTTGTGAAGATTTTCCACTTGATGAGTGTCGAGCTTTCTGAGGATGCTGAGTCGGTATCTGTCCTTCACCTTAACCCCTGTTTGGGAAAAATAGCTCTTCAGCCTTTTTGCCAGTCTGTGGCCCGCCCTATCGGTGTCGGTGAAAAGGATGACCTCACTGTATCCGCTGGTTATGCGGTCGCAGAGCTCGTGAAAGGGGGTAACCGAAGCCTTAAAAAACTGCCCGTCCACCCCAAGGCATCTGAGGGCTTCAGCATCCCTGGATCCTTCAACGATGATCGGGACCTCCTCTGATTCCTCTCTGAGCCTCTCCAGCTCCCTTACCACACCTTCAAATTCGCTGAAATTCATCTGAACGGTCTTGATATTCTCCCCAACCCCTTTATAACTTTAACGTTTTTCTCGGGGATTTTAAAATTTCGCACGGAGGTTTTAAACCTGTGGCGTTATTAAACCCGTGCTACTTTAGGTTAGTAATATAACGTCGGAAAAAAAGGTGTATTGGGAATTAAGACATTTTCACCCTATATTGCTGATCAAGTCAAATTCGTCGGGGACCCTTCCTGCGATGTCTTTGAAGTAGCAGTGGGCCCTGTCTTCGTTGAAGGTGCAGAAAAGCGCGCCGTAATCTGCTCCCTGGTGTGATGTGTAGACAGCGGCCCACCAGTCCATGCTGCTCAGCTCCCTGTCCTGTCCCCTTACACTGCTTCCTCCAAGGCCGGATACGAAGGCAAAGGTCCTGCCTTTTTCTATTAGGAGGGTATCGGAGGTGGAGGCGATGGTCTGATTCTCGAAGCTGCTCATCAAGTACGTCCTTGAATAGGAGTGCTCGTGGCCCGTGGCTATTATCGCCCCGCCCCGGCGGCACTCCTCATAGGGCTCCCAGCCAACCTCATCTTTCTTGCCCCCCACCTGCATCAATCTCTGGTTCTTATGCCACGAGCAGATTCTCCAGGAAAAGTTGCTTCGGGCCAGCTGTTCCTTAATGAACGCCTCATGCCCTGAGCCGAGGGTGCCCACCCCAGAGAGAATGAAAAACAGCCCACCATAGGTGCAGGCGGATTTCACCCCCAGATCACCATAGCACGCGGCGCCGTTTATCCTGCTCAGCCTGGCCACCAGCTTCTGCTGATACCCCGGCCATGCCCTGACGTCGTGGTTGCCCACCGAGGCGAAATAAGGAAAGTCGGGGCCGAGGATATCGTTTATCATCCTATCCCACTCGTCTGGATCGTTATGATAGTCAAAGTCCCCCTGATGAAGCACCATGTCCGCGCCCTCCCTCTTTATCAATTGCAGCACAGCCCTGGAGCTATCGCCTATGCCCTGGTCGGCGATGAAGGCTACTTTGAGCCCCCTGGGGACCTGGGGCAAGTCCTCTGAAAACGCACCACTGACCTGCTCCCCCTCTCCTGGGAGAGATGACGGCTGGGCGATACAGCCTATTACGAGGAATAAGGCTCCTAATGCCAAAGCTAAGAACGGCCTCATCTGGATTTGATTAAACCCATCTGGCTGAAAAACATTCCCTTCAACAACCCTCGAAGAAAGCGACTCAATACATTAGCTCGGGCCTGCCATGTGCCCTACTCTCTAACACCCGTGCTCACCGCTCTGGCTCTAGCCTAATGCTTGCACGAGGACCCTCTTATCAAGAGAAAGGTTTCCTGGCAGGCCCATGTTCTGCTCCCGGGTTGGCCAGCAATTCATAGAAAGCATCTAAGCTCTCTCCAGCGGGACCCATAGGGAGCAGTGTACCCGCCCCTATGCCACGGCGTTCACCATCGGACAAAAGTCCATACTCACGCCGTCCTTCGAAGGACGGGCTATTAAATACCCGGTCCGGTAACGATGCAAAAATTTTTAAACGCTGAAGGCGAAGACTGCATGGTGATTCTCATGGATGAGATACTCCGGATCCTCGAGAAAGACGCCAGAACAACGGCAAAACAGATCTCGGCCATTGTGGGCATCCCAGAGGCGGAGGTTAAGAAGAAGATAAAAGAGATGGAGAAAAAGGGCATCATCAGAAAATACAAGACCGTCATCAACTGGGAGAAGGCCGGAAAAGAGCCTGTGTATGCCATGATAGATGTTAAAGTCTTTCCTGAGCGGGAGAGAGGATATGACGCCGTGGCAGAGCGTATAATGAGGTTTCCTGAGGTGAGGGCGCTTTACCTGATCTCAGGCACCTACGACTTGTCGGTTATGGTCATGGGTAGGGACATGAAGGAGGTCGCCTACTTCGTGGCCGAGAAGCTGGCCCCTCTGGAGCAGGTCCAGGGCACCGTAACCCACTTCATACTGAAACGCTACAAGGAAGACGGGGATATATTATTCGGGGAGGAGGAAAACAAGAGGCTGGCGGTGAGCCCCTGAGGCCATGCGGGAAGTGATTGCCGAGCGGGCTAAGAGGGTTCCTCCCTCCGGGATAAGGAGATTCTTCGAGCTAGTTATGGGCATGGAGGAGGTTATCTCCCTGGGGGTGGGGGAGCCAGACTTCGTGACCCCGTGGCACATCAGGGAGGCATGCGTCTACGCCCTGGAAAGGGGCTACACCATGTACACCTCCAACTACGGCATGCTGGAGCTGAGGGAGGAGATAGCCAAGCGCCTGGAGAGGGACTATTCCCTGAGCTACGACCCCGCAGACGAGATCCTGGTTACCGTGGGGGTGAGCGAGGGCTACGACCTTGCCATCAGGGCTCTTGTAGATCCCGGAGACCAGGTAGTGGTTCATGAGCCAAGCTACGTTTCCTACAAACCATGCACCATATTCGCAGGTGGAGAGCCGGTGGTGGTGGAGACCAGGGTGGACGATGAATTCAAGCTCACCCCTGAGGGCCTTGAGAAAAAGATAACAGATAAAACAAAAGCCCTTATTCTGAGCTATCCCAACAACCCCACCGGGGCGACCATGGACAGGAAGGAGCTGGAGGAGATAGCCGACATCGTTATTGAGCATGACCTGGTTGTTGTGTCAGACGAGGTATACGACAAGCTGACCTATGAGGGAGAGCCGTGCTCCTTCGCATCTCTGAACGGTATGCAGGAGAGAACAGTCCTTCTTAACGGAATGTCCAAGGCGTATGCCATGACGGGATGGAGGATAGGCTATGCAGCCAGCAACAGCGAGGTCATCGAGGCCATGATGAAGATCCATCAATACGGAATGCTGTGCGCCCCCATAATGAGCCAGATGGCTGCCATAGAGGCCCTGAGAAACGGGGAGAGAGAGGTCAGGGAGATGCGTCAGCAGTACATAGAGCGCAGAAACCTGATCGTGAGGCGGCTTAACGAGATGGGTCTGGAGTGCTTCAACCCCAAGGGGGCTTTCTATGCCTTTCCGTCTATCAGGGCGATCGGCCTGTCGTCTGAGGAGTTTGCCGAGGAGCTTCTCAGAAAGAAGAAGGTGGCGGTTGTTCCGGGAAACGCCTTCGGGGACTGCGGCGAGGGATTCGTGCGATGCTCATACGCAGCCTCAATCAACGACATATCCGAGGCTATGGACAGGATGGAAGACTTCGTAAAGGACTGCCTGTAGCAGCTTTTCTCTCATTATAAAAAAGATTTCAAACGACAATGTAATGAAAAATAATGCTAAATCAGGTGAGGCTTTTGGAGACCGAGGTGATAAGGCTTAAGGATTGTGACCTCAACTTC
>JALUUU010000220.1 GCA_027021185.1 archaeon
GCCATAAGCCGAGGTTGGGGTAATTGCCCTCCTCCCCCACCTTAACGCATGCTTTCAGAGGGTGTTTTAGATGGGTGCATCCTTTTTCTTCTATGAGATATTAGTAGTATAGGGGTCGCACAGCCAGATGAGGGGAAAAATCGAAGTCATCGAGTACACAGATCCATACTGCACCTGGTGCTGGGGCGTTGAGCCCGTGCTTCGGAGGATCCAGGAGGCGTACGGAGACCGGGTAGTAATTGGCTTCAGGATGGGTGGTCTAGTTGAGGACATCAGGGAGTTCTACGACCCCTTCAACGACATCGGCGGGGAGAACTGGTATCGCCAGGTGGCTGAGCACTGGCTCGAGGCCTCCCGCGGCCATGGGATGCCGGTGGATGAGAGGATATGGTACGACATCAAAAACGAGTTTCGCTCCACGTATCCCGCGAGCATCGCCTACAAAGCAGCGGAGCTCCAGGATGCAGCCCTCGCCAAGAGGTTTCTGCGGCGCATGAGAGAGGCTGCGGCGGCTGAGAGGCAGGCGATTCACCGCCCAGAGGTGCAGGCAGCCCTCGCAAGGGAGGTAGGGCTTGATCACCGACGGTTAATAAAGGACATAGAGAGCGGTAGGGCGGAGGAGGCCTTCCGCAGAGACCTGTTTGAGTGCCGCTCCAGGGGGATAACAGGCTTTCCCACCTTTTTGCTCCGGAGCAGAGACAGCGATAAAGAGGTGCTGCTCAGGGGGTATCAGCCCTTCGAGGTCTTCGAGCTGGCCTTCAGGGAGCTTGTGGGCGGCGATTTAAAGCCGAGGAAAATCGAGGCCCGGGAGACCAGCATTTTTGCCTTCATCCTCAAGCATGGGAAGGCCGCTCCCAGGGAGGTCGCCGAGGTGTTCAGCCTCCCCCATGGGTCGGCGATGAAGCGCCTCAGTAACTTAGAGGAGAAAGGGCTCCTTATGCGGCAGAGAGCTGGTAACGGCTTCTTCTATCTGCCGCAGAACAGGTGGTGCGGCGCTGATGCAGGGTCATGCCCTTTTTGAGAATAGTTCCTCGTCCATAGGTCCGTTTCTTCACTTCTTTGTAGTATTCCAGGCTGCCCAGGTCCCTGCGGAGCACTATAATAATTCGATAAATCCGAGGGATCCTGTCTTTTCAAAGATCTTTCGATCAGCGGTCTTTAGCTTGAACTGCAGTTCTTGGGCAAGAGCGATAAATGAGGCGTCATAGAAAGTTAGCCCGTATTTTTCAGCGATTTCTGCCGCAATGCCTAGAATACTCTTTGTTGGTACACGATATCTACGCCAAGGTCGAATAGACTGTCTAAAGCATCAGATACTTCTTTGGAAGTGAATCCTTTGAATTTCAATAGGTTGCCAAGCTCGTACAAAGTTAAATCGCATAACACAATAGGAAGACTCCCATCCAGGAAGCTGTTTCTTATTTCTACGGCCTTATCAGATCCATCCTCTTCAAGAAACCACTTTGCAACGACAGATGTGTCTAAGACGACCATCTGCCTTCTCTCCATTCCCTCAGAAGTTCCACGCTAGTTTTCCCTTTTTTTAGGCTTTTAGATTTACGCCGGAGGTTATCCTGCACATCAGCGGCTTTTTTTGCGGATACGTAATCTTTCAGTTTCTGCCCTACCAGAATTTCAAGGCGTTTTCTAATTGTGTCTGCGTTTATCATACTTTCTCACGCTAATAGTATCCTAGTATCTTATATAAAAATTATAAGATTTTTGAATCCCGTTTTTCCTAAGTCATGAAAAATTTATCAGAGCCAGCTGGCATACCCTTTGTAAAAGAATGGATAATGGCCTGATGCAGGGTCATGCCTTTTTTGAGAATAGTTCCTCGTCCATAGGTCCGTTTCTTCACTTCTTTGTAGTATTCCAGGTCGCTGCCCTAGGGGCTACGGCGATGTCCTCGTCGAGCATGGAGTCGCGGTGCTCGTCGTTCTTGTAGTCGAACTCGACCATGGGCGGGTCTAGTTCACGTCCCTTCTCGAAGGGCTTGGCGCTTATCTCGGCGTTCAAAGCACCTTGTCCCGGGCAGGTGTCCCTCTTGGATCAGTCTCCGGCCGAGAGAGATCGTCTCTGAACTAGATTAATACTGTCTTCCTCAGTCGTAAACTCTCCTCGCCTTGCCCCTCGATGCGCCTAATGGCGGCAGATACTACCTGTGCTAAATAAATAAGTTTCACCATACCATATATCCTTCTATGCGCGTGGAGGAGCTCCTAAAGCACGGGCTGCCGGAGAAGGCGGTGAGGGTCCTGAGGGGGGCGGGGATAGATGAGCTCTATCCTCCCCAGGAGATGGCGGTTCTTGCGGGTCTGCTGGACCTGCGGCGTTCTTTCGTGGTGAGCGTTCCTACCGCGGCGGGAAAGACCCTGATAGCGGAGCTCCTCATGGTGCGCTCCCTCCTGGATCGGGGAGGCAAATGCCTGTACGTGGTGCCTCTCAGGGCCCTGGCATGGGAGAAATATGAGGACTTTAAGAAGTACGAGGTCCTCGGGCTGAGGTGCGCCCTGACCACGGGGGACTACGACTCCAGGGATACCTGGCTCTCCAACTACGACATAATCGTCACGACCAGTGAGAAGGCCGACAGCCTCCTCCGCCACGGAAGCGAGGCCCTGAGAGACGTCAACGTCCTGGTGGCGGATGAGGTTCACCTTATAAACGATCCCCACCGGGGCCCAACCCTCGAGGTAACCATCGCCAGGCTCATGCACACCACTCCCGGGCTCCTGATCCTCGCCCTCAGCGCCACCATACAAAACGCCGAGGAGATCGCCTCGTGGCTCGGAGCCGAGCTTGTGGCCATGGACTGGCGCCCCGTGGAGCTGAGGGAGGGGGTTTACTGCGACGGATCCATCTTCTTCAGCGACTCCAGGCTTCAGGAGGTGGAGCGGATATGCGGCAACGACGTTGTGAACCTCGCCCTGGAGGTGGTCCCTCAAGGGGGTCAGAGCCTCGTCTTCGTCAACACGAGAAGGAGCGCGGAAAAGCTGGCCCTGGACGTGGCCAAAGAAGCCAGAGGATTCCTGGGGGAAGGGGAAGAGGAGGAGAGACTCAAAGCATTGGCTGCGCAGGTCCTCGAGGTGCTGGCCGAGCCCACGGAGATATGCCGTAAACTGAGCAGGGCATTGAAGGGGGGCGCCGCCTTTCACCACGCGGGCCTGGAGGCGGGGCAGCGCAGGCTCATCGAGGACGCCTTCAAGGATAACCTGGTGAAGGTGATAGCCGCCACGCCAACCCTAGCCGCCGGGGTGAACCTCCCCGCCAGGAGGGTGGTTATAAGGGACTACACCCGCTACGAGGCCAACCTTGGGAGGGTCGCCATCCCAGTCCTCGAGTACAAACAGCAGGCTGGGCGTGCTGGAAGGCCGAGCTACGACGAGTACGGGGAGGCTGTCCTGGTGGCTAAGAGCTACGATGAGAGGAGCCGTCTCCTGGACAACTACGTCCTCGCGGAGCCGGAGGCCATATCCTCGAAGCTGGCGGTTGAGGCTGCTCTGCGCACCCATGTCTTGGCCACCGTGGCCATGGGATACGCTGACTCCTTCTACGCCCTCATGGAGTTCTTCTCCAGGACTTTCTTCGCTCATCAGCAGGATGCCCACACCCTGGAGAGCCATCTCCGCAGGATCCTGGACTTCCTCCTGGACGAGGGGATGTGCGGAGAGAGGAACGGAGAGCTCTTCGCCACCCCCTTCGGCAGGCGGGTCTCTGAGCTGTACCTCGACCCTGTGAGCGCCGTCATCCTCAGGGACGGCCTGTACGCTGCTCAGCATAAGGATACGGACACCTTCTCATACCTGCATCTCCTGGCCTCTGTGCCGGAGATAGGGGGACTCTACCTGCGGAAGGGGGACTTCGAAACCTACGAAGACATGGTCAGGAGATACGAGGACCGCCTCCTGGTTGAGATCCCTGATCGCCTCACGGAGTACTGGAGATACGAGGAGTTCCTCTCAGAGATCAAGACCGCCTCTTTCTACGCCGACTGGATAGAGGAGAGGAGCGAGGACTTCATCCACAAGAAATACAACCTGGGCCCCGGGGACATTAGAACTAGGGTCGACCTCGCTGACTGGGTCCTGTACGCGGCCTACGAGATCGGCCGCCTCCTCAGGCTGGGCAAGGCCAGGGAGCTTGTGGAGGTGCGCAGGAGGGTGCGCCACGGCGTTAAGGAGGAACTTCTGGAGCTGGTCTCCCTGAGAGGCGTGGGCCGGGTCAGGGCCAGGAGACTCTACTCCAAAGGATACAGAACCCTGAGGGACCTCAGGGAGGCCTCCGTTGAGGCCATAGCCGGGGTGAAGGGCATCGGCCCCAAGACGGCGGAGAGCATTAAGAGGCAGCTGAGAGAGAAGGGTTTTTAATCTAACCCCGCAGGATAATGAACCATGGAGAGACCCCTCATCCTCCCCTTCCTCGCCTTACTCCCTCTCCTGGCTCAGGGGTGCCTCGCCCAGGGCGACAAGGAGCCCCTCACGGTGGTCCTCACCTTTGACTACGAAGACCTCAGCCACGAGGAAGGAGGGAGGAATATCGATGCCCTCCTTCAGGTCCTGGAGAAGAGGAACCTGTCAGTGGCCTTCTTCGTCCTCGGCGCGACGGCCGAGAAATATCCCGAGAAGGTCAGAAGGATCCACGAGAAGGGGCACATCCTGGGGATGCACACATACTATCACAACCTGCCCCTGTTTACCCGAGAAGACGCCGAGCGGGTGGGGAGGGTGTACGGCGTGGATGGGGAGGCAGAGTGGAGAAAGAGCTTCAAAACCCCCGAGGCCTTCCTGAGGGACCTGATGGACACGAGGGCGGCTATAGAGAGAGCCACGGGGAAAAACGGTACTGTGGCGGCCTTCAGGGCACCATCCATGGTGGTTAACTGGGTGAGCGATGAGGTGTACTACCGCGTCCTGAGGGAGGCGGGGGTGCGGGTTGACAGCAGCGTTTACCAGGACTTCGAGAACCCCAGGGCGTACTACGTTGTGGACGGGGTGATAGAGGTGCCCCTCGTCACCTTCGAGTCTAGGCTGAAGAACCCTAAAAAGGCCCTGGACCTGGCTGAGGAATGCAGCAAAAAAGGCGTGCCCTTCCACTTCGTGGCCCATCCCCAGGCCCTGAGCCCTGAGAACCTAAGGGAGTTTGAGGATTTCCTGGACCTTCTGGAGGCGAGGTACGACGTCACCTATCTGCGCCTCGACGAGGTCTACGGAGGCGAAAACAAAAACATATATTAGTTTTCAGGTAGAAATCTTGGCGCAGGCAGAAAGTTGGGAGGTTTGAGATGGCTGTTCATCCCATAGACTACAGGTACGGCAGCCCCGAGATGCGTCGGGTCTTCGAGGAGGAGCAGAAGCTCCAGAGGCTCCTGGACGTGGAGGCCGCCCTCGCCAGGGCCCATGCCGCCGTGGGGAACATATCCCGGGAGGAGGCGGAGGAGATAACGAGGAAGGCCAGCACCGTCTACGTCAGGCTCTCCAGGGTGAAGGAGATCGAGGTTGCCATTAAGCACGACCTCATGGCCGTGGTGGAGGCCCTGGCCGAGGCGTGCGGCGAGGCGGGGAGAGCCGTTCACCTCGGGGCCACCTCCTACGACATAATAGACACAGCCAACGCCCTGCAGTTCAAGGCAGCCCTAAGCATCGTTGAGAGGGACCTTGAGGAGCTGGAGGAGGTCCTCCTGGGGCTGGCGGAGAAGCATAAATCCCTCGTCGCCGTGGGCAGAACCCATGGCCAGCACGCCACCCCCATAACCTACGGCTTGAAGTTTGCCCTCTGGTCCAGGGAGATCAGGCGCCACCTTCATCGCCTAAAAGAGCTGAAGAAACGTGTTCTGGTGGGGAAGATGAGCGGAGCCGTGGGCACTATGGCGTCCTTCGGGGAGAAGGGCTTCGAGATCCAGGATAGGGTGATGCAAGACCTTGGCCTCAGACCGGCCATGGTGTCCAGCCAGGTCGTGCAGAGGGATAGGTATGCCGAGCTCCTTCTTTTCCTGGCCCTTGTGGCCGCCTCCCTGGACAAGTTCGGCAAGGAGATCCGTAATTTGATGCGCACGGAGATAGCTGAGGTCAGCGAGCCCTTCGGGGCGGAGCAGGTGGGGAGCTCCACCATGCCCCATAAGCGCAATCCCATCGACAGCGAGAAAGTCTGCGGCCTCGCAAGGGTTGTCAAGAGCAACGTGTTCCCCGCCCTGGAGAACGTCTCCCTGGAGCATGAGAGGGATCTGACGAATTCCTCATGCGAGCGTGCCATCATCCCGGAGAGCTTCATCCTCCTGGACGAGATCCTAAAGACCATGAAAAAAGTCCTCAAGGGGCTTGTTCTCCACCCTGAGCAGATCAAGAAGAACCTGCACCTCACGAGGGGGCTGAACATGGCCGAGGCGGTGATGCTGGCCCTGGTGGAGCGGGGTATCCCGAGGCAGGAGGCTCACAGGCTCATGAGGAAGCTCTCGGGGGAGGCCCGGGCCAAGGGTGTGGGCCTCGTGGATGTCATTAAGGAGAGCGGTGAGATGAGGAAGCTCCTCGGGGATCATCCGGAGAGATTCCTGGATCCAGAGAGCTACATCGGCACCGCGGTTGAGCAGGTGGAGCGGGTTCTCAAGGCAGGAAGGCGGAAGTAGTTCGTAAGACTGGTCTTTATGGAACGAGGGGTGAGACAGCGTAATGTCCGTTAGCAATCCGTGTTACCGAGGACAGGTTCATGGGCGACCTGCCTATCCTCTTGGAGGCCTGCCTCGGCTACGGGGTGTTGCATCCCCTCCGGCCAGCTGAGAGCT
>JALUUU010000221.1 GCA_027021185.1 archaeon
ACCCAGGCATCATAGGCGACTCTGGCATGCTCCCCGGGGCTGAGCCCCATCTTAGGCTTTATTATCGTCCCCAGAAAAGGACGGTTTTTCACCTTTAGAAGCTTCCTGAGGCCCTCTATACCGTACCTAGGCCCAGGGTAGTAACGCAGCATCTTCTCGGGGAAGCTGATGTCTAGGAGGCGGAGATTGGATAACGCGTCAAGACCAAAGACATTGCCGGCTACGCTGGACAGTAACTGAGACATATTCCCACGCTCGAAGGCGTCGAAGGGGTATGAAACATAGGCGATGTTGCCTTCCACCCTGAAGGTGTGAGCGGCGAGCTTTTCTTGAATCGCCGGCTTCATAGTTGTTAGCTCGGTCCATGTTCCAACGGAGGACTCCGCGGCCAACTGCTCTAAGACGTACTCCATGTCCACGCCTTTTGAGGGTTCAACGTAGAATTTGCATACGATCTCGTCTCTGCCCGGCGTGTAATCCAGGTTAAGATATCCCATAGTTATACATGGGCCGGGGAAAATATAAAAAATTGCCGGGGATAGGGATATAGTAGATGGAACCGAAGAACATCGCGGCCCAGGTGATGAAAAACTGCTCCATCGCCAATGCCAAAAACTGGGGAAGCTACTCTGTCTGCGGCCTGCTTCTCAGGCTCAGGGAGCTATACAGGTGGGAGAAGAAACTGGAGCCGTGGGCTGACATAGACCATGGAGCCCTGCTGGGGTGGATAGACGCCCATGAGAGGCTGTGGGAGGGCCTGGCAGACGAGGGATTTGTCTCCCTAGAGATGGATGGCAGGAGATTTGATCCTTTCTGCGTTGAGGAGATAAATAGGGTCCTCATGGAGGACGGTCTCGCATACGGGGCGGGCTACACAAGGGCTATGAGGCCGAGTTTCTTTCTCGCCGAGATTTTAGAAAACCATGGAGAGGACGGGTTTCATGTAATCGTCCTGGGGGATGAGCTAGCCAGAGACCTCACGGCCTATCCGGCCATGGTCCTCGGGGATATGGTTTTCATGAGGAAACAGCCCATGGGTTTTTATTTGTGGGAAAAACTCCTGGAGGCCAGGGGTCAGAGAGGGGGCCTGCTACGCATGGCCTTCCAGGACCATGGATACGATTTTTCAAGGACTCGTGAAGCTCAGATAAGTGTGATGGAGGGCATAGTTGATAAGGAGCTCCAGGTTTATCTCCACCACGAGTTAGGCGAGGCCCGGGAGGCTGTGGCTGTTTTTCCAGAAGCCGAGTGGAGGAAAATAGTCGCGGGGCATCCGGGAACTAGGGTAGAGCACTTTGCTAGGGGAATCAGAGACATTCTGGCCGATACGTGTGAAGGGGGATTGCTCAGCCACATAATAGAGAACAGAAACCTCGGTTCCCTCGGATTCTACGCCGCCAATCTCTCAGGCTTCAGAAAACTCCTGCTACCGGACATGGCAGGTGTTTACAGGAAAGTAAGAGAGACCGATGACTGGGGTCTCCTAGAGGAGGTGAGGACGGAGGGCTTCGAGGCCGCCAGAAAGCTGGCCGAGGAGCTGACAGATCTGTATCGCCGCAACAAGGGGTCAGGAAAATTCAGAGAGGAGGCGGAAAAGCTGTTAGCCCGTTTCCGGCTTTAGCCTGCTTTTGTCTCTGAGGAGCTTTCTCACCTCTCCCCACAGATAATCTGCGAGCCGCATGTAGTCTTTTCTGCTCAACCCTTCAGGGAGAAACAGCCTTCCGCCATAGCCGTGGCCGTGGAACTTGGCGATCCAGCTGGGATGAGGATATACATGCCTGCTCTGCTTCATGTTCCAGAGCTCTGTACCGGGGTAGGCCGTGGCGAGGGATAGGAGGATCTGGTCAGGCTGTATCTCTCTCAGGAGCTTCACGGTTTCCCGCACGCTTTTCTCCGATTCCCCTGGGAAGCCGAAGGTGACGTATGCCCTGGTGGACATGCCGTGCTCCCGTATCTTCCTGAAGGCTGCTTTCACGACCGCAACCCTCATTTTCCGCTGAGTCTCGTCCAGGACTCGCTGCGATCCAGAGTCAACTCCCAGGCAGAGGAGGTTGCATCCGCTGTCAGCCAGGGTCCTTAGGAGGTCGTTGTCCAAGGAGTCGGCCCGGGTTTCACAGCTCCAGCTGAAATCGAGGCCCTCTTTTTTCATCAGCTCACATATCCGCATGGCATGCTCCCTGTTCAGGGTGAAGGTGCTGTCCATGAAGCGGACCATGGTGTAGCCCATGGAGGCGATCTCCCTGAGCTCCTCCAGAACATTCTCAGGGGAGCGGTATCTAACACGCCTCTTCCAGAACTTTGCGGCGCAGCAGTAGAGGCAGGCATAAGGACATCCCCTGCTGGTTATGATTGACATGATGTTGTAGTGTTTGAGGGAGAAAGCATCCCATGCGGGGAGGGGGAGGGAGTCGAGGTCTTCCTGGAGTTCCCTCCAAGAGTTGTGAATCACCCTGTCTGCGGACTTGTAGGAGACCCCCTTTACATCCTTCAGGGGTAGTCCGTCAAGAATCTCCATTAAGGTCCTCTCCCCCTCTCCCCTGACGACAATATCAACCCCGCTCCTCAATGCTTCCTCCGGGCAGAAAGTGACATGGGTCCCTCCCATGAGCACAAGTGTCTCACCGGCTCGCCTTTTGATCTCGGCGGCTATCTCCATGGCCCGGGGGAAAGAGGGGGTGGTGGATGAGATGCCCACAATGTCTGGGGGATCAGCGGCTAGTCTGTCGAAGTCTAGGGGGGTGTAGTTCTCATCCACAGCCTCCACTGTGGCTTTTTCCCTGGCCACTGCGCCAAGATATCCAAGCCCTAGGGGAAAGGCATCTCTGCCGCGATAGGGAAACCTGGGATGCACAAGCAGGAGCCGCATAACCTAGTGTTGTCCCCGGGTAAAAAAAGAGTTTCCTGTGGGGGTGCAGAGGTGGAGAGTAGGAGGTGAAAGTGGGGTGAAAACCAGGCCCCTGCATCCCCCTTAACCATTTAATGCAGTAGTTATATCTATTTATCGATTCCACTACCTTTGTTTTTCCTGCATCCATTGGAAGTCATGGTCTTAGCTTCAAGGAGATGGACAGGAAACCATCCTTTTATGAATGCCTGTCCTAAGGAGGATTATAATGGGTATCCAGGGTTTGCATAGGCTTTAGTCCCCTGGATGGGTTCTCGTCATTAAATAGAAGATCCCTGCTCCGAGGACGCATATTATTCCTGCCGAAAGAAAGCCGTATCCGTAGCCCCCAATGGAGATTATCCATCCGGTGGCAACTGCGCTGATGGCAAAACCCCCATAGAGAGCGGTGCTGAAACCCCCCATGGCCATGCCGCGATTAACCTGTTTCACAGACTCAGCTAGAGATGTGCTCAGAGCCATAGTTGTCACCCCCATGGCCAGACCCATTAGAGACACGAGAACGGCCAGCGTATACACCTCAGTAGAAAATATGAGGAGAGCTATAGATGCCGCGAATACAAGCATGCCTAATGTTACGAAGGGGTCCCTGGTACCAAGCCTGTCTGACAGGTATCCCGCAGGAATGCGGGCCACTGCATTAAAAAGGGACTGAACGGTGAACAGGAGGCCGATAGATGCGGCGGTCAGGCCTATTTCCCGGGCGTAAAGGGGGAAGAAGGGCATAAAGGCGCCGAAGGAGAAGGCGATGGAGAAAACAGCCAGCCAGCACGCCTGCACCCCCCTATTCTCCCTAAGCATCCTGATGCTTTTGGCAATGTGGTTCAGGGAAGCCCTGTGCTCGGGCTCTCCAATGTTGGGTAAAAACAGCAGGGCGGCGAGGAGGGGAACAGAGATCACCGCGCCAGAGACCAGGAAGGTGGTGGCGTAATCTGCCTTCTCAGCCGTAAACCCTCCTATAGCGGGGCCCGCGGCCATGCCCATCTGCATAGCTGTGGTGTACCATCCATATGCTCTCGCCATCCTGGATCTCCGAGTGACGTCTCCCACAAAGGATGCCATGGCCGGAGCGAAGGAAGCAACCCCGAGACCTGCCACGGCATACACGGCCATTATCTGCCCCGGAGTCTTGGTAAAGAAGAGAAGAAAAGAAGTTGCGGAGCTCAATGCTAGGCCAAAGACTATGAGCCTGCGTCTGCCGAGCCTGTCGGACAGGGAGCCAAGGGGGATAGCAAGGACCGCTGCTATAACCATGAACAGGGACGTTATCAGCCCGACCTCAAGGGTGCTGGCCCCCAGGGATTTAGCGAAAAGGGGGAGGATGGGGATCCTCATGAATACCCCGATGTATAGGAAAAAAGCAACGACGCCGGCGAGGCGAAGGGGGGAAAAATTGTTTCGCTGCATCGGGGCTTCTTCAGCCATGCCTCAATTATTGCGGTGATGAAATTTAAATCCCAGGGGAGCTAGGAGTCTAGGGTCTCTCTTATCCTTGCTTGAACATCTCGGAATTCTTCATCAGAGGGCCTGAGTCTGTGGGCCTCTATTCTCACCTTGTCCCCTGAGTTCCGGGGAATGATGTGCCAGTGGAAATGGGGCACAACCTGTCCAGCAGCTTCGCCCTGATTTATCATCATGTTGAGCCCCTCGGGGTTCAGGGACTTTTTCACTGCTTTTACAAGTTTCTGGAGAAGAATGGCCAGGCCTGTTAGTTCCTCGCGATCCAGCTCTGCCAGGGTTTCGACATGGCGCTTAGGCATGAGAAGGACGTGACCCGGATTTATAGGATAGAGATCCAGGATGGCCATGATTTTGTCATCCTCATAAATACGGTAGCTGAGGGATTCACCCCTTGCTATTTTGCAGAAAATACAGTCCTCCATTCAGCATCCTCCAAGCATTCATCTCTGCCTCTTTTTGGACGGCCTGGTTTCTCGGCGTCTGGCTATCCATATCTTACGCATATCCTACTCGATGAGATGAAACAGTTTATCTCTCTTAGCCCGGAGATAGTCGCGATTCTCAAGGGTGGGCTTCATTATCAGCGGCACTCTCTCCACCACCTCTATGCCATATTCCTGCAGCCCCCTGATCTTCTCCGGGTTATTGGTCATTAGTCTTATAGATCTGAGCCCAAGATCGGCCAGGATCTGTGCCGCCATATCGTATTCCCGAAGGTCTGGGGAAAAACCAAGGTGTTTATTCGCCTCCACAGTGTCCTTGCCCTCTTCCTGCTGCACCTTGTAGGCCTTCAGTTTATTAATCAAGCCGATACCCCGTCCCTCGTGGCCGATGACATATAGGAGCACGCCGGTTCCCTCCTGGGAGATTTTCTCCAATGCCGCCTCCAGTTGCTCGCCGCAGTCGCACCGGAGGGAGTGAAATACGTCCCCTGTGAGGCACTCTGAATGTACCCGGACAAGGACCCTCTCCTTTCCTTTAACGTCTCCCATTATAAGGGCAAGATGATGCTCATTCCTGTCACGGGTCTTGTAGCCTATCGCGTTGAATATTCCGTATTTAGTGGGCAACCGCACCTCTACCACCCTTTCCACGGGGTTGCTTCTGCAGTAGCGGAAACTTATTACGTCGGATATTGTTACCACCTCTCTAAATTTCCTCCAAAGGGTTGTTGAGTGTCACGTCCATCCACCCAAGACATATATAAATTTTGGGTAGCTACTCGGATATGAGTCATAATCCTCAGCCCCTCAAAAAAGATTTTAGTACCGAAATAAAACATGGTTGTAACGACTGGATCGTGGTATGCCACGGTTTCGCCTACCTCTCAAATTTGTCCCATAAATGAGAGGCGCCGCAGATTTAACACCTAAGCTGAGCAGTATGGGGATTCTAATCCGGGCTCCTTTCGAAGCTGGAGGGTCTTGATACCTTCTCAATAAGGTCGTAGCTGTCGAAGGGCTTCTTTATGACGGGGAGATTATACTCCTCTATGAACTGCATATCTCTTTCATCCTCCGTCTTGGCTGTGAAAACGATTACAGGGATGTTGGCGAGTTTCTCGTTCTTTTTAATCTTCTCCAGCACGTTCCAGCCATCCGTGTCTGGCAGGATTATGTCGAGAAGGATGAGGTGGACTTCCTCGTTTTCGAGTTTTTTCAGAGCCTCGGAAGCGTTGGGGGCTGCCACGACCTCACAGCCCACCCTTTTAAGCAGCATCGTAACTAACTGAACAAGCTCGGGTTCGTCGTCGATCAGTAATACCCGCCTCCCCATGTCAACTTCCTCTTATATAGCTTCCCAAGTTCGGAGCCCTTGGACCCAGAGTCACATCTCCGTATTTTCCATTAAATATAGGCATACATCCCTCCCACTTAGTGGCTTAGGATAAACTGCCAAAAACGGGTATTTTTATAATATCGTATGCATGCGTAATATTTAAACTTAATTGTAAAGCAAAATGTATAACTCTTAAAATTTTTATCAGATATGTCGAGGCTTTAACTGAGGATGAAGCTGAAGCCCTTAACCCTACTTCTCGAGGATTCTGCCAACTATCCTAACCAGCATGTCCATGGACACGGGCTTAGAGATATGGGCATCGGCTAGGTATTCGGCACTCAATTCCCTGTCCCGGGGGGAGCTCCTGACGGTGAACACAGCGACCTTAATGTGCATGGTGTCTGGATTTGTTTTGATCTCACGGCAAACCTCGAGGCCGTCGAGGTCTGGCATCATAATATCGAGGAGAACAAGATCTGGTTTATCCCTCAAAGC
>JALUUU010000222.1 GCA_027021185.1 archaeon
AAGAGTCTGAATAACCATGGATATGCTTCCGGCCGTGCCTATGTCTATCACGTATCTCCCCGGCTGAATCTCCCCGGGATAAAAAACCAGCTCCATGGAGCCCTTCCTAGCCCCCTCGACTCTGCCTCCAGTTAGCTGCTGGATGGCTTTGACGCTCACCATGTGCTGCATCGAAAGACCCGGATTCGGCCTTCTACGGCGTATATTATATATTCTCAGGGCCTCTCCCTTTAAGGCAGCGAGGGCTAGGGACGTTCTGAGAATCTGACCCCCACCTTCTCCCCTTGATCCGTCGATCTCTATCATAAATTTAAATACTCCCTATTATAACTTAGAACCATGACCAAATCTAAGTATCTTTCGTCTCCAACCAGGCCCCCAGGGGTGGAGAAGAGGAGCATATCAGAACTCCTTAAAAAGATGAAAGATACCGCATTCCAGGGAAGAAACCTTGGAGAAGCCACAGATATATGGTCGAGGATGCTTGAGGAAGAGAAGCTTGTGGTGTTGATGGGCCTCAGCGGGGCCATGGTTCCAGCGGGCATGCGCAGGATCATATCTCATCTAATAAAAAACGGCTACGTGGACTGTCTTGTAAGCACCGGAGCAAATATTTTCCACGACCTCTATGAGGCCTTGGAGGGGAGTCACTTTAAAGGCAGCCCCTTGGTCGAGGACGCCGAGCTTTATCGTAGGGGTATCGACAGGATGCACGACGTATTCGCCCCCGAGGATGGTTTTAGGAGAATTGACAGATTCATCGCGAACGCGGCAGAGAAGCTGGATGAAGACAGGGGATACTCGTCACGGGAGATAGTACACTTCCTAGGTGAACATGCCGCCGAGGCAGGGGGGAGAGAGGACTCCATTGTTGTGACGGCTTACAGGGAGAAAATACCTGTGTTCTCCCCGGCTATCGGGGACAGCTCTATAGGCATGGCCCTGGTGATGGCGAGGCACAAGGGGAGACGGGTGATTATTGACCAGCTAAAGGATGTGGAGGAGCTCAGTAACATTGTGGAAGAAGCTGGGAAAACAGGTGTCGTTTATGTTGGGGGCGGCGTCCCGAAAAATTTCATCCAGCAGACAGAAGTGATGCTGTCCCTCCTGGGCTCAGATGCAAAAGGCCACAGCTACGGCATACAGTTCACAACAGACTCACCTCATTTCGGCGGACTCAGTGGCTGCACCTTCGAGGAAGGAGTCTCCTGGGGGAAGATCTCCACGTCGGCCAAAAAAGTTCAGGTCTTCGTAGACGCCACTATAGCTCTGCCTATTGTAATTCATGCCCTGGCTGAGAGGCTCAGGGGAAAAGAGAGATATATACCTAAATTCAGCTGGCGGGAGGGAAAACCTAATATCACATACCAGAAGAAAGTCCTGCGTTGAGAGATGAGGCATCATGCGGGAGCTGTTCAGAGTTGATGGTCTTGAGGTCATCCGGGGAGGGAATAAGATCCTCAAGGATCTAAGCTTCACCATAAAAGAGGGGGAGATATTCGCCATTCTCGGTCCGAGCGGCGCCGGCAAAACTACGCTGCTTCGGGTCCTAAGCTGTCTAGAAAAGCCCGACGCTGGGAAAATTTTTTACAGAGACTCCAATCTCCTAGAGACCCGGGGCAGAGAGCACCTAGATCTAAGGAGAAGGATGGCCATGGTCTTCCAGCAGGGAGAGGTCTTCGACGCCAGCGTCTTCGATAATGTGGCCTACGGTCTAAGAATACGGGGACTCGATGAAGAGGAGATACGGAAACGCGTTAAGAAGGCTCTAAGAATCGTGGGCCTTGGCGGATACGAGGATAGATACGCCCGCTCCCTCTCCGGCGGGGAGAAGCAGAGATTAACCTTCGCCATGGCCACTGTTGTTAATCCAGAGGTGCTTCTCTTCGATGAGCCTACAGCTAATCTCGACCCCATCAATGAGAAAAAAGTGGACGAGATAATAAAGAGAATAAACAATCTCGGCATAACGATCGTCATCGCCACCCACAAGCAAACGGAGGCCCTGACCCTTGCTGACAGGGTCGGAATAATGAGCGACGGTAAATTCGAGCAGATAAGCACTCCAGAGGATGTTTTTTATAAACCTGCAACCTCCTTTGTCGCCCAGTTCGTCGGGGTGGAGAACATCCTAGAGGGCGAGGTTCTCTCCGCGGAGGAAGACCGCTTCTTAATAAGGGTTGACGGCATAGAGCTGATGGTTCCTAATCCAGGGACTGAAGCTGAGAAAAAAGTACTTCTGTGCATCCGCCCCGAGGAGATAATGATCCTCAGGGAAGACATTCCGAAGAACAGGAAATATCCGAACGTTGTTAAGGGCAGAATTGCCGAGATGTCCCCCCAGGGAAAAGCCCTTGTCAGGCTGGTTTTAGAAACGCCGGGGAAAAACCTTGTGGTGGACCTTCCAAGGCACGCCGCCAACGTGATGAGGCTGGAGGTGGGGAAAGAGGTGCAGGCTTCTCTTAAGCCCGAGTCGTGCCACGTTATCTCAGGATAACATCACTTATTTTACTTACTTTTAGTTATTAAATTATTTTATCATGTTATCCCCCGTTTTTGATTATAGTAACTAAAAGTTATTAAATAGGAGGTGATGCCTGATGTGGTTAGATCCTTTCGAGGAGATGAGGCGCATTGAGGAAAGAATGAACAGATTATTCAGAGAGTTCTGGGGAGGCAGGCATCTCGCCCTTGGGGAGGACATAGGCAGGCACGCCTTGGTGCCCTTTGAGTACAGAGAGCCCTATGCCGACGTCCAGGAGACAGACAAGGAGGTGATAGTGACTGCAGAGATCCCCGGAGTAGAAAAGGGAGACATCAAGCTTCGGGTACACGACAGCACCCTGGAGATCTCTGCTGAGAAGAAACAGGAGACAGAAGAGAGGAAGAAAGGGTATTACCTGGCTGAGAGGTCGTACAACAAATTCTATAAGGTGCTGACTCTCCCGGCCAAAGTGCTGAGTGAAAAAGCCAAGGCCACCTATAAGAACGGGGTCCTGGAGGTCAGGCTCCCCAAGGCAGAGCCCGAGAAGAGGACAACCATAAAAGTAGAGTAGAGACCCTAAAACATAGGCCATCCCGCCCCAGGGCGGGGCTCGTATTTTTTACATTTTGTTGGATTTTTGACGGGCTTACCTGTTAGTCCGCATTTATAGAAAAGGTAAAGCTCGGCATCTGGCATGTCCATCTCGCTTAGAGGATAGTGATAAATACCTTTGACATTTTCTTTGTTTCCCGTGCAGAATTTCCTTCTGAATCTGCAGCCCTCGCATAATATTTCCATAGCACGGTATATCGCCTTTAATCCCTATATTGTTTTCTCCAACTACGGCGGAAAAATTAAAATAGTAAGAATTCAATTAAACAGTTGGAGGTGTGCATATGGATGAAGAAACTGTTCTCGATGCAATGAAGAAAGCTGGAAAACCTGTTAGACCCGGGGACATCGCTAAGATGACCGGCCTGGAGAGCAAAGAGGTTTCTAAGATTATTAAAGAACTCAAGAAAACAGGTAAAGTTATATCTCCAAAAAGGTGCTACTACGCCCCCGCAGAGTAAGGGGGATGAGGAGATAAAAATATTAAAAATTCCTCTTTTTTTATTATTCCTGGGGGGAGTGAATCACTCTGCCCGTTTCATCGTTGGTCTTCAAACCAGGTGTTTCTTTTAGCTTCTCTGCAAATTTCTCTGAACGCAGCATGGCCAAGAATCTCTTAACAGCGGGCTTATTTATTTTATCCTCTGGAACTGCGAAGTCGTACTTCTCCTCCCTGAGGGGGATGAACCCGAGGCCATAGTGCTCCGCCACTGTTTTTATAGCCAAGCCCACGTCGGCCCTTCCGAAGGCAACTGCGGCTGCGATGGCGCTGTGGGATTTGGCCTCAATCTCATAGCCCGTGATGCTCTTTGAAAGATCGGCAAGGCTCGTTCCCTTTTTCTTGGCGAGGCGTGAGAGCTCAAGGTCAAGAAGAACCCTTGTACCGGAACCGGGATTCCTGTTTATGAAACTCACATCCCGCCTGAGTAGGTCCTGTATGCCCTTTATTTTCTTAGGGTTCCTTTTTGAAACGAGGAAGCCCTGCTCTCTGTCATAGCCCCTTATAAGATACGCCTTATCCGCCACTTTGAGCCTCTTTAGAAAAGATATATTATATTCTCCAGTAGCCTCATCTATGAGATGAGTTCCTGATATGTCGCTCTCTCCCCTTGCAACCGCTGCCAGGCCCCCAGAGGAACCGACATTAATCACCTTGGCTGAAATAGGGGATTCCTGGTTTGCCAGGGAGAGCAAAATATCTATGCCGACGCAGTGACTACCTATTATAGTCAGATCGGCTGGTTTTATGTCCTCGCTGAGGAGGGTGACCTCAACAGGCCTCCCCTCTGAAATCATCTCAACCTCTGAAGGTATCTCAATAAAACCATCCGCCTCCGCAAGGGTTGTGATCGCCCCAGAGCCCGTGAGGATCGGGTAGGCGCTGTACTCTTTCTCTGATCCCTGAACGAGGTTAACCAGCATGTATTCGTACCTCCCCCCTGCGGAGTAGAGACGCATAGCCGCCTTCGCCTTTATACTTCCGCGGATTTTCTCTCCTAGACCGGATAGCTTCCTAAGAATAGGGGCCACGAAGACATCGAAAACCACCATGGCCGAGGTAGGGTATCCCGGAAGACCGATGACGGGTGTATTCTCCGCTAGGGCTATTATGGTGGGCTTTCCAGGTTTTATAGCCACACCATGGACCAGCACCCCCGGCGTTCCTATGTCATCGAAGACCCTGTAAGACAAATCACCTACTCCAGCTGACGTGCCCCCCGAGGTTAACACCACGTCGTAGCCGCCTTTCACACCTTCTTTAAGCTTCTCTAGAAGAGCGTCTGCCTCGTCCTTCACAATCCCCAGGAACTGCGGCATCCCGCCGTTTTCCTCCACCGCGTCTCCCACCGCCCTAGCATTCACATCATAGATCTTGCCAAACACCAACTCTTTACCGGGTTCAACTATCTCGTTTCCAGTGGATATAATAGCCACCCTGGGTTTTTTGTAGACAGGGACTTTCGTTATTCCCAGAGCCGCGAGGACTCCTGTCTCCCTCGGGGTGAGAACCGTTCCAGACCTCAACACTAGTTCACCCCTCATTATATCGCTTCCCGCCGCCATGATGTTTTCTCCGGGAGCGACGGGTCGGTACACCTTCACATTCCTCTTTTCTCGATGAGTGTATTCAACCATAACCACGGCGTTGGCTCCTTTAGGCACCGGAGCTCCTGTGGCTATGCCCACACATTCCCCATCCCCTATGGCTATTTTTTTCGAGTCCCCGGCGGCGATGTAGCCTTTAAGCTTAAGAACGGCTGGATTTTCCTCGTCGGCATAGAACGTGTCAGCCGCTTTCAGCGCGTACCCATCCATGGCCGCCCTGTCGAAAGGCGGCACATCCAGCGGCGCAAATATGTCCTCAAATAAGACTCTCCCCCTCGCACTACTCAGGGATATGACTTCTTTCTGTGGCCTGGGTGAATAGGCATCGTAGAGCCTTTTTTTAGCCTCTTCTATGCTTACCACGTCATGGAATACTTTCTGCATTTTCTGCGAGCTTCCTCGTTATTTTAAGCCTCATTATGTCGTCTTCAAGGATTTTATAAAGGGCCACTAGAGGGGAAGAGGCTTTCTCAAGTTTTTCCCTTAGCTCTGGATTTATCCTCAACGCCTCCTCTTTTATCAGCGATGGATTCTCCGCCAAGGCGATGACCAGAGGGTCGTACTCCATCAAACGGACGATCTCCTCCAGGCTTGTGTTCATGAGATTACCAAGGCACCATGAGTAAAGGGCGTGTGCCCCCGGATAAACATTACCATCGTCGCTTACTTCTACCCCGATGATAGGGAATTTTTCCTGGCTCTCCTCCTGCTCAAGAAACTCCTTTGTCCGGCTTTTGAAGGCTGGAAACTCAAAGGGCTCCATAACGCTGGCGCCTCCTATTCCCTCCACAGCCGTATACAGGAGAAAGACTTCCTTATCCGTTGACTGGAAGGCGAGATACGCCTTCAGAAGAGCGGGCTTATCTACGAGGACACCTTCCTCCCCCTGGACGCTGACCCTCAGCCTCGGGTCAAAGAACTTTCGGGATATCCTGGGTTTCAACCCTTTACTCTCCAGCTCCTGGAATAGGTATACAATGGGATCCTCATAGCGGGTATACTTCGGTAAAAGGCAAAGCTCCAAGTCGTAGTCAGCGAGCACTGCCTCAACTATGTTGGCCAGATTCTCAATAGGAATGCTTTCCCTGAGCTCTCCTCCCCTGCTCAGCTTGACTTCCTGATGGAAGGCGTCCACACTCAGCTGCAGGCTGAAACTGAAATCCTTCGAAGGGTTGTTCTTAGCAGCCTTTTCGAGGGCGCCTAGTATGCGGTGGGTGGATTCTTTGCTCGCAGCCCAGTACCCGCTTGTGGTGAGCTCCACTCTGGTCTCTGCGTTGCTGATTATGTAGACCACCTTATCCATCTCAAGGATTGGCTCACCCCCTGTTATGGTGATTATCAACCCCCTTTCCTTGGCGAAGCCCATTACTCCATCCACCATCTTCGTGAATTCTTCTCTGTCCAAGGCCTTGCCTATTCTCTCCTCAGCCCTGCTTTTCCACGGAGCCAAACAGAATCTGCACTCAGATGGGCACATCTCAGTGGGGACTATTCCCACATTGAGAAGCTTTAACTCGACTTTCCTTCCTCCGGTCTCAGCAAGTTTTTTAACCAGCCTCCTCCGCTCCAGATCCTCCTTCGATCCGATTCTCCGGTAGAGTCTTTTTTTCTCCTCTACAACAGCATCAGCCAACGCCTTCCAGTCAGACCTCAGGTCAAAACCCAGCACGCCCCAGGTGCGGATGATCTCTTTTCTTATATAGTCGACGGCCTCTCTTCTTATCCTATCTTTCTCGAGCTCCACGAATAGCTCAGAGGCTTTTCTTGCTTTCACTTCGAGGGATCTAGACTCCATGATCGGTGAGTACGCCTCGAAAGGCCAGCCAGTAAAAGCGAGGGAAGAATAGATATCATTGGCGTATTTTCTTCCGACTTCCCTTGAGATAAAGTCCTGGATGTACACCATCATGGTCAGGAAGGCGATGTCCTGGTTAATTCCCTGCCTATCCACTTCGGCCTGGGCTTCGGAGAGAACCTCTTTGAGAAACAGGGCTTTAGACTCTATATAGCGCTCTCTGAGGCTCTTTTTTCGAGAATTTTTCATCAAAAATTCTAAGTGGGTTTCTTCCATTTTTTGCCCTCTAGAAAAGATTCACCTCTACAGTGGATCCCTCTTCTATCCCCTCTGTGTTCTCAGGTATAACTACGAATCCGTCGGCTTTTACTAGGCTGGTTATCACCCCTGAGCCCTTGACCATTAAAGGCTCGACCTGCAATTCTTCCTCTGTAGGAAGTAGCCGAACCCTTACGTAGTCCCTGCGGCCGAGCTCTGATGCAACTCTTCTGCTGAGTCTTCCCCGCACTTTGTGATACCTCTCCTCACCCTTCTGCCCCAGCATTTTCTCCAAGGCGGGCCTGACGAAGGTTTCGTAGGCGAAAATCGCTGCCACTGGATACCCTGGAAGCATGAATACAACCTTGTCCCCTGCAAAGCCTGCTCCGGTGGGCTCCCCTGGACGCATCGCCACGCCGTGAAATACTATGTCCCCGATCTCGCTTACTATCTGGGGTACGAAGTCCCTTTCCCCCACTGATGTGGCACCGCTGATTATAACAACATCCTCCCTCAATGCCTTCTCAACAGTTTCTTTCAGGCTATTGTAATCGTCCCTCACTATTCCATAGAGCCTGGGCAAGCCTCCGTCCCTTTTAACCATGGACAGTATCGAGTAACTGTTGGCATCGTAGATCTCCGCCCCGCCAAGGCTTTTGCCGGGCTCTACAAGCTCGTCTCCAGTTGCTATTATGCCCACCCGCGGCATTTTACCCACCAAGACACGATCTATGCCGAGGGCCGCCATCAGCCCAACATCCTGGGGCTTGAGCCGCTTGCCCTTTTTTAGGAGCAGGTCCCTTTTTTTTACATCTTCTCCCCGCCTGGAGACATTCTTACCCGGGGTGACGGCTTTAACTACCTCTATCTCCTCTCCCAGCTCTCTGACGAACTCAAACATCGCCACAGCATTAGCTCCCCTCGGTAAAGGTGCTCCCGTCATTATTTTCACGGCTTCATAATCCTTGATGCTGAGGTCCAGGCTCATTCCTGGCATGACCTCCCCCTTGACTTTGAAGTACAAAGGATTCCCCTGGGAAGCGCCAAAGGTATTCTCGCCCTTTAAGGCGTAACCATCCATGGCCGCCCTGTCAAAAGGCGGCACATCTGTTTGGGCAGCCAAATCCTCAGCCAGTACTCTGCCCAGGCAATCGACGAGATCCACCTCCTCGGCTTCAAGAGTTTTAACCCGCTTGAGGAGCCTGTCCAGGGCATCGTTTATCCCTGCCCGCTCCGAGAATCCCTTTGCCCTAACGTCCATGTCTGCGCACCTCTTCCATATCCTGCGGGGTGTTAACATTGAGAAAACACCTGGTGTCCATGGGATAGTATTTTATTTTTTCCAATTTTTTTATAACCTCCCCGACCTTCCAAGTCCCTGCTTTAATGGCCTCCCTGCACGCCCTCTGGAGAGATTCCACCCTATAGACCGCTATTAAGGGTTCAGGGAAATCACGAACCACCGGAACAACGGCATCCCATCCCTCACAGTTCTCCAGCAATGAATAAATAATCTCCCGGCTTATCAAGGGGGTGTCGCACGGCAGGACAACTACGTATTCCTTGGTGCATTTTTCTAGGGCGGTGCAGAGCCCAGCCAAAGGCCCTTTTTGTTTTATATTGTCTATCACGGTCACAACATCGAATCCTCTGGCGAGCACTTCATCTCTCTGCTCCTCAGTCCCCAGAGATATTATTACTTCACTGCTGAGAGCCCTGCCGTTGTCCACGGCTATTTCTAGAAAGGATCTGCCGTTGAGAAGCAGAAACTTTTTGTCTCTGCCCATCCTCTTACTTTTTCCGCCCGCCAGGATAATGCAGGATACATCCTTCATAAATCCTCATACCTTCCGCCGTAAATTACTTGATTATAAGTCAATCTACCCTCTCGGTAGCTGGTCTTTTATACGATTCGAAAACTTTATATATAGTATGTTTTTATCTTAAATTAACTTACTTCTAAATCGGATTGGAGGTGAAAGATTGGTTGTTTTAAGGAGAGCTCAGGAATCTGTCAGGGACTACGACACAATCCGCTACACCACCTGCGACAACATGTGCGAAAGTGGTTGCGGCATGAAAGTTTTCCTCAAAGACGGCAGAATCGTTGATATCTATGGTGACGAGGAACATCCTCAGAACTACGGCTCCCTCTGCCCGAAGGGGACAGCCAACTATCAGCATGCTTACAACCCTCTACGGGCCAAGTATCCTATGATCCGGGAGGACAATGTCAACGGTAAGTATCGCAGAGTAACTTGGGACGAAGCCCTCGACTTCGTGGCAGACAGACTTAAGTACATACGAGAGAAATGGGGAGCTCATGCGGTTGCCTGCCACCGCACAGGCAGGAGTAGCTACGGTAACAAGCTTGGCGGCTCAAGGTTCCTAGCTATGTATGGCACCCCCAACGTTTACGGACAGGGACCTCTCTGTTGTGAGAGCCCTGGTGCCATTGGGCAGTACGTTTTCGGTGCCAAAGAATTCCTGAGACTGTTCAACCCGTGTCAAGACGCAATGAACAGTGACACAATCTTCCAGTCAGGCTCAAATGCAGCCGCTCTGGAGGTCATAACAGAGAAGTGGTTCATAGACGCTCAAGACAAGAAAGGTGCCTTTTACATATGCATTGACCCGCGATTTAACGCCACCATGGCTAAAGCGGATCTGGCTCTGAGAATACGGCCTAGCACAGATTCTTATCTGGCCTTAAGCATAGCCAACGTTCTTATCCACGAGATAGACGGCATAGACCACGAATTTGTCGACAAATGGTGTGTGGGCTACGAGGAGTTCGTAAACCATGTTAAAGGGTATACACCGGAGAAGGCAGAGAACATTACGTGGGTTCCGGCTGAGGATATCCGCCTAGCAGCGGAGAAGATCGCCTATCCGCGGAGAACGCACTTCACCGGATGCCTGGGAACAGCGCAGCAGTATAACCCTGGCAACTGTAACAAAGCCTACCAGATCCTTGTGGCTATCACTGGAAATGTCGGCGTTAAAGGTGGAGGCTGGAACTGGCTCCACAACTGCAGGCCTGTGCTGAGTGCTGGTAAGGATCTGAAGGATTACATAGTTAAGATCAAAGAGCCCCAGCTGGCGGATAAGATAATTCCCTGGGGAGACACTTCCAGTGCCTGCACTATAGATCCTGGATATACTGGGAAGCCATATCCGATCAAAGGTTTGATCTGGAACGGCAACCACATCGTTCAGTGGCCAAACAACAACAAGACCAGAGAGTTCATGAAGAACCTGTACTGCGGTGTGCACCTAAGCTTCCATCCCAATGAGACAGCTAGCTGGATGCACGCAAGCTTCCCGATAACCAGCTTCTTCGAGCATGAAGGAGTTGTCCACCACGGTAACAACCGCCATGTGCAGTGGCATAACTGGATCATCCCAAGACAGTGGGAATGCAGGGCTGACATCGACTTCTGGGCCGGCCTGGCCAAACGCTTCGAGTTCGGTGAGGCTTACTATGCTCCTGGTGGAAAGACCTGGTGGAAGGACAAGGAGCAGACCGAAATCGACGAGCGTATTTGTCAGAACTGGTTCCACTCCCAGGAGAGCTTCGTTGCCGGCATCACCGTGGACCTGATGGATCCGGAGAAGAGCCCAAAGGGCGGTGTTATGTGGCCCGCCGAGACTAAAGACGAGGCCATGATGTACTCCGATCCCGAGGCTACGATCCGGGGTGCTCAGTGGATTATGTACAAGGAAGGGGTTAACTACCCAGGCACAGACAAGCGTTTCCCGACACCCAGCGGAAAAGTGGAGATTTACAGCAGAGCCCTTGAGCAGATTGGCTTCTATCCTCTGCCTATCCACGTGGAGGCAAGTGCCACACCTATATCAAGGCCCGATCTCTGGGAGAAGTATCCGCTCAACCTCTCTACCGGAAGGTTGGTGGCTCACTTCCATGAAATGGGTCACTGGTGGCCGTGGATGGTGGAGCTCGAGCCCCATATGTTCGTGAACATCCACACTGAGACCGCTAAAGCCCTTGACATTAAAGACGGGGACACCGTCGTTGTCGAGAATGATCAGGGCAAGGTTTACTGCGTTGCATGGGTCAATGAGATGACCGATGTGGCCAGTGTGTGGATGCCTGAGGGATTCGACAAGTATCAGCCGTTCTACCCATATCAGAACGTCAATGAACTCATCGACAACACCGTCAAGGATCCCTTCTATACCCAAGCCCAGTACAAGTGCAACATGGTAAGGGTATACAAGAAAGGAGACGATCCTGACCAGGCAGTGGAGAAGACAAAGGAGTTCCTTACACTCCAGAAACGCTCCCCCAAGGACTACATTTCCCCAGACGAAGACGACACAGTCAACCTCGGAGCATACATGAGGTTCGCTAAGAAAGGCAGCGGCGTCTACTACGTAGGCGTGCCCAGAGACAAGTGGGAGACCAAGTGAGGAGGTGCAAAAATGGCTAATATTTGGGAACCAGAGGGACCTCTTTACAACGTCAACGTAGAGTCCGCTAGGCAGGGCTGGGAGAGAAACCAGAAAATCGGCCTCTATGAGGCCGCTTCTGCCATGCCGTGGGGGCTTTCCCCTGACTGGCTGGTAATGTACATAGACCTTAAGCGCTGCCTAGGCTGCTTCAGCTGCGAAACCTCATGCAAAATGGAGCACGACCTCCCCATGGGGCCCCGCCTGATAAGAGTCATGCAGGTGGGACCGAAAAAGGTGGGAAAGCACACGAAGGCAATGTACTACCCGATGAATTGCTTCCACTGCGGTGAGGCTCCTTGCGTGCCTCCGTGCCCAACTGGAGCAATTCAGAAGCGGGCAAAGGACGGCATCGTCTGGATAGATGCTGAGAAATGCATCGGCTGCAGACAATGCATGCAGGCATGCCCCTTTGGCGCTATCCAGTACGACACCAGGACCCGGAAGGCCATAAAGTGCGACTACTGTCTCCACAGAGTCGAGAAGGGTCTACAGCCGGCCTGCGTGACTAAGTGTTCCTCCCACTGCATGTATTTCGGTAGTCCACACCACATAATGACTTACATGCGGGAGCGCACTGCTCTAGGGGTAGCCAGCGCCTACATGAACGGACGGGGAAACGACACCCTCTGCTCACCTGGTTATGCCTTCCCAGAGAAGACCCTGTTTGTCCCCAGGATAAGGCGCAAGCCAGGGGCACTCATGGGCAGGATAACTAGGATTACACCAGCGCAGAAGGTGAAGTCCTAGTCCTAATGGGGAACTCCCCCTTTTTTCCTTTTTTTATGGAGGAGTGGAATGCTAGAAGAAAAAATAAAAATTAAAGAAATAAGGAAATCTTACATCCCAAAAGACCTTGCAAAGCTTATGATCAAACCATCTAATGAGTGGCTGTACGCCTCCACGGTTATCCGTGAGACGCGGGCCCTTAACTCTTTAATATCATACTTCGCCAAAGACAGGGCAAACACCCTGTCGTCTCCCGCCTCTCCATATCCAGAGAGGCATAACATCCTTCCAAGAGAGAAATTAAAACCCAAAGTTAGGAGGAAGAGGTAATGGAGCTGTTCGGACTGCTGGAGGGTATCGAAGGAAAGCCTCCTTCAGACAACACCGTCGTCATGGTTATAGATTTGAAGCGCTGCCTAGGCTGCTTCAGCTGCGAAACCTCATGCAAAATGGAGCACGACCTCTCCCTCGGGCCTCGCCTGATAAGAGTCATGCAGGTGGGACCTAAAACTGTTAAAGGGAGGGTTAGAACCCTCTATATGCCCATGCTCTGCTATCATTGTAATCCCGCACCATGCATGCCTCCTTGTCCGACCGGTGCGATTCAGAAGCGCACCCAGGACGGAATCGTCTGGATTGAAGCTGAGAAATGCATCGGCTGCAGACAATGCATGCAGGCATGCCCCTACGGGGCTATACAGTATGATACCCGCACGGGAAAGGCTATTAAGTGCGACTTTTGCAAACACCGCGTCGACTACAGGAAAAAATATACAAAGGATGAGATAGAGCAGATCTACAGAAACATCCTTCAAAACGGAGGGAGTTTGCGCACGGTGGTGTTCGACGAGAAAGGAAACGTGAAAAGAGACAGCAAAGGCAGGCTTGTTGGTGAAGACGGTGAACCGCTCTCAGGGAGAAAACTCGCTGAGAAAGTGAAGATACCAGAGGAACTAATGTACTATGGACTATGGAGCTCGTGCTCTACTAAGTGCTCTAGTGAATGCATGACATTCGGGTACTACAGAGACCTTAAGGGTTACATAGACGAACTTAAAGGGAAGAGAGATATCCAGAGGATAGGGTCTGTTTTCTATGCTCTTCCCAAAGACGACTTTCCTGTACCAAGGCGGGGTTGAAAAGTAGTGGCAAGGAAAACATTCGTTAAGGCTTTTATTGATCCTGATCTTCGCAAAGACTGGAAGAAGTTTCTGAAGAAATTTCCCTACCTCTTCTGGGTTCAGGCAATGAACATAGAAGAGGAGAAGGACTGGAAAGCCCTGGTAAGAAAGAGGAAGCCAGATCTCAAAGTCGAGCCCAGAATCCCGGTGGGGGCTGCTGATTACGCCGCCATTTCTAAGGCTAGGAGGGACGTTTATTTCTGTCTGGCCAGGAGTTTCTCAGAGCCGAGCAGCGGTCTAGTCAACGACCTTCAGAACGAGAGTTTCCTTGAAGTGCTCGAGAGGGGGATGCAGCTCTTCGTCCCCTCAAGCAGGACACAGGAGGGTCTGAGGATCTTGAGGGAGTATATCTCTACTGTAAAGAATGACGACAAGAGAAAGCTCCTGAGGAGGCTCAGGGGTGAGCACCTGACGATATTCTATGACTCCTTTTTCCCGTGGCTCTCATGCTACGAGTCGGTATACAGAGGGGAGAAACAGATAATGGGTGACCTAACCGCCATGGTCAAGGACTCCTATCGCTTCGCAGGCTACAGGCTCACAGGGGAATACGGGAATGATCCGCCAGATGACGCTAAGATAGAATTAGAGTTCATGTACCGCCTGTGTGAAGATGAGCTTCAGAGCTGGTTGTCTGGAGACAGGGAAGCCGCCCTCAGCTATCTCGACATGCAGAGGTTCCATCTATGGGACCATTTAATAGAATGGATACCCTTTCTATGTGACGACTTACTTACTCCTGAATTTAGAGAAGGCGTAGTGGAGAAATTCCAGAAACACAGCGATTTGCAAAGAGAAAAAAGCAAGGAATTTGAATTCTATGTCTCTATCGCCACGCTGACTAAAGCCGTCCTGGAATCGGACTATAACCAAGTGGCTACCATGGGGCGCATTGGAAGGGAAATGGATGCTGACGAGGTTGCAAAGGAACTTCAGGGGGTAGAGCCCATCGACACATCCACCGAGAGATTCGCCCTGGAGAAAAGCTCCAAGTAGAAATGGCGTCTGAGGAGGAAGTCGTTAAGAGCCCTCAGGGGTACAACGACACATCCCTCCATGCAGAACAAGGAGTCATCTAGGAAGGTCAATAAAATCGGGACAACTCTTTCTCCTGTAAGCTCCCTGTACCTCTCACATCTTCTGAAGTGCTTCCTAGCTTCTCGCCGCAAAGCACTTGTTCTTGACTTGGTTCTCAAATAGTATTTGCAGTCAAAAGCTAGGGTAAGATTTTCTTCCTTGGCAATAACATCTATCTCATATCTTCTTGATCTGTCTTTGAAAACCTTTCTCAGCATGCACTCGAATCCATGGGATTCTAGTGCTTTAAACGTCAGCTCCTCCAGCTCCTGCCATTTATTGACTTCCATGTATAAGGGTTAGGTGTAACGATGTAATCATGGATTTCCAAGAGCACGGGAAAAGTAAAAAAGCATGGTTTCCTTTTTATACGTCTGGAGTGTAGATTATGGGCATGAAGCTTGTGTTCTATCTAGACTACGATAAATTTCAGAGGCAGGAAGCACCGGCTATTCTTCCGTTTCTGCGGCTCCTGAGGGACAGGGGAAACAAAGTCGAGTTCGCTACTTCCCAGGGCAAATTATTAGAGGCTGTGAGAAGGGGATGCAGAGTTGCCGCCATATCTGTTTTCAGCTCAATTGAACTTCGCGGAGCTCTTCGGGCAGCGCTGATGGTTAAGAAGGTTGATCCGCGAATCGTCACCTTTGTCGGTGGGAAAGGAGTCACCGGAATTGCTGATAATGTGATACACGCGATGGGGGTGGATGTTGTTGTTGAGGGCGAAGGCGAGCAGGTCCTGCCTGCTCTCCTGCATTGCCTGGAGAGCTGCCCTTTGGTGGAGGACAAGCTTACAGAAAGTTTTTCCAAGAATGATCTTGTAGTTGGGAAGAGGGATAGGTATTACTTCGACGAGGAACTTAAAAACCTAATGGAGGAGGGTGTTCTTTACAAGAGCCCAATTCCCCGAGACGCAGGGGAAAAAATGATCGCCGCTGAGTTCACGAGGGAGATCGATGCTGCAGATCGAAGGATGTCTTTCCCTGTTCCGGTAGCAGGGGTGCACGTGAAGACCTATGAAGGAGAAATTCTAAGGTCCGTCCCTGATTACAGAAAAACCTATAAAAACGGCTTTAAGTCCTCGGAGAAAGAGGATCTAGGGTATCCCTCATCATTTAAAGAATACCTCCGGCATGCCACGCCTTTTCCCACTGAAGAGGAACTAAACGAGTCTTTAGAGTATCCCTGGGACATATTTGAGGAAGGAGGATGGAAAGCTCTCAGCATTTATGCCCAGAGGGGATGCAACTGGGGAAAGTGCTCCTATTGCGGCATATCTACGCCATTCGGCCGCAGACTTTCACCGACGAAGGTTGTGGAATGGCTCAAAGAGGCCAGGGATCACGGGGTTACTATGGCGACCTTCGAAGACGACCAGTTCCTCCAAAACAAGAAGTGGGTTGAGGAGCTATGTAGCAGGATAGTGGAGGAAGGGCTTCAGGAGGATTTCCAATTTGGCGCCATGATACGTGTGGATGCCGTGAGGCAGCACGACATCCTCAAGAAGCTGAGAGATGCGAGTTTTATCAAGCTCCAGATAGGCGTGGAAAGTTTTGTTCCCGAGAAAATTCGCTACTTCAGAAAAACAGTTCCTGGGAAAGAGGAGGACTACGTTGAAAAAGCCCTGGCCCTCGTGGACAGCTGCTTAATCCTCGGAATCCAGCCGGGGATCTTTATCATCACCACACGGCCAAAAGAGGAGGGTGCCTTGGTGGAGGTGGCTGAGGAACTTAAGAAAATATCCCAGATCCTGCTGCACTGTTATAAAGATTTCTCACGCCTCCCCACTGTAAGCTTCAACGACATCCTCATGGCATATCCTGGTGCCCCTCTCCTAGACAGAGAGGCATGCAAGAATATTCTGGTTCCCTTAGGACCTGAGAAGACAGATGAGGGGCTTGTATTTTCCTCTCTATCCATCCCCTACATATTCGAGCTTAAAAGCATAGCCCTCGCGAATTTCATCGGCAACCTCCGGGAGATAAGCAAGCGCCGAGGCCTGCCGCCAGAGATGGCAAACGAGACCCTCGAACACATGGAAGACCTGGTGGAGGCCCTTGAGCTTTCCGCTGAGCAGCTCATAACTGAGATAGGCATTGCCCTGAGGTTCGTTGAATCACTGGATGCTGATGAGGATGAGAAGAGGAGATTGATGAAGACCCTTATAATCAGGGAATGCAGTCCGCGGGAAATCCTAAGAGACAAGGACACCACGGAGATTCGGACATCTGCGGAGGAGGAGAGAGAACAGGTCCTAAGGCTGTGTGGTGATATCAGGGCGAACCTTATCGCCGTCGAAGACCCCATGACCAAGGAGGTTAATGAACATCTGATAGCTGTGAGAAAGAAACTCAAAGCTCTGGAGGCAGCACCCTCAACGCCCCTGGAGTTTAAGAAACAAATAGATGCCCTAAGAAAGGAGACAGCCGACCTCCTTCAGAGGATGTATCCCCTCTTCAGGGCTAGGCGAACCCTTATGTCCCTGCTGGAATTTATCGACGAATTTGAGGGTCACCGGGGTTGATTCTGTCCACTCCCAGTTTCTCTATCTCCATCTTTATTAATGGGAGGGGTATGGAGCCGACGAATTTTACTTCGTCATTAATCGTTACCACCAGTTTTGCCCCCCCATCAAGTAACCGCTTCACCTCAGGGAACATGGAGACATCCTCAGAGGAGGTGTCCACGCTCTCGACTGCAACTTTTCCCCCGTATATGCGGTTGAACAGATTCTGCAGGATCTCCTGGTCCAGCTCAAGGGTCTCGACGACACATTCTTCGTCGTCGCTGCTGCACGCCTCGGCTAGTTTTTTAGGCCCGAATATCCTTATAACAACTTGGGCATTCTTCGGTGTGGGGGGCTTTAGTTCATCCCCTTCCACGGCTATATAGTTGGGGCATGCCCTCTCGACCCAGGGATCGATACTGTATTTTCCAGACGTGCTGTCATATTTAGCTCCATAGCACGGCCTCCCCATTAGCCTACAGTTTTCGTTGCTTCTATGTTCACATTGCTGCATGGACAATCCCTCTACATTCTTGCGTACTCTTTTATTTCTCCATTAGATATCGAATAGATTATGAATGGTCCTCTTTTGACTCCACTCATCCCCGGAGACCCTTCAGGCATGCCTGGGAGGGCTATGCCATTTATATCTGGCTGCTCCTTAAGAAGCTTATTTATCCCCTCAACAGGCACATGGCCCTCTACGTAGTACTTGCCAACCTTTAAGGTATGGCATGACCACATCTCCTCCGGCACCCCAAGGGTCTTCTTTATTTCAGTGGGATCGCTAACCTCTATTACTTTAACCTTGAATCCTTTTGCCTTCAGATATTCTGCGTATTTGCCGCAACATGCGCAGGTTGGAGATTTATACATTTCTATCTCAATGGCCTGCTGTGCTCCTGACTGAAGGCAGGCGGAGAAAAGTAAAAGGCCGATTAATGCTAAAAAAACGCCCTTCATATTCATAGATTCTAGTTAAGGGCGGTTAAAGATATAGTTTTCCCTCAGCGGTTTTATCAACCTCATGGTCCAGATAATCTCCCCCCTTTCTATCTCCTCAATGGGTCTGCCCTTTTCTTTAAGCTCTTTAAGAATGTTCTTAGCCATCTCAGGCTCGTGAACCACTCTGCAGTGGCTGCAGTCCCATATCCGCCTACCAGTGGGGCTCATGACGAATTCGCCGTGGCTCAGCAAGCAGGGATAAAATGGGCAGAAACACCACGTGCAGTCCTGCTTGTCGAAAGAGCATGGATAGTACTTGCAGGAGGTGTTTCCCCCTTTTATATCTCCCCTCTTTAGGGCCTGGTTAATGTACTTCCTAGCCAGATGGTTCCACATCCCTCTGCCCACCTAGAGAGTACAGGACTCTTTGGTACAGCCTCCGGCATACTCCAGAGGCACCGCTTTCTGAGGTTCTTTCTCTGTTTTGGACTCCTCTTTTTTCCTGTTCACCTTGCCCACATTTAAAACCTGCTCCTCTCTGCTGCCATCTCTATAAACAGTTATTCCTTTGCATCCCAGCTCATATGCAAGGATGAAGACCTTCTCAACATCCTGCTGGGTGGCGCTGTTGGCGAAGTTAACGGTCTTGCTCACCGCGTTATCCACGTACCGCTGAAAAGCCGCCTGCATCCTTACATGCCACTCAGGCGAAACCTCGTGAGCCGTTATGAAGACACGCCGGACATCCGCAGGTATCTCTTCTATGTGCTGAACCGATCCCTCCTTTGCAATCCTGTGGATGAGTTCGTCTGTATAGAAACCTCTCTCTTTCGCCACTTTCTCGAAGTGGGGATTAAGCTCCAGGAGCTCTGTGTTGTCCATGACATTCCTGATGAAGCAGACAGCGAAAATAGGCTCTATTCCGGAGCTGCATCCTGCGATTATGCTCAGAGTACCGGTGGGGGCAATGGTCGTGGTGGTGGCGTTGCGCATGGCCGTATAGCCCCTCTTTTCCCATATACTTCCCCTGAAGTTGGGGAAGCTTCCTCTCTCCTCCGCAAGCTTAACAGATGCCACCTTGCTCTCGTCATAGATGAACTTCATGACCCTCTCCGCCATGGCGATGGCATCCTCAGAATCATAGGGTATGCCGAGCTGGAGCAGCATATCAGCGAATCCCATAACCCCAAGGCCGATCTTTCTGTTTGCCTGAACCATTTCGGTTATCTTATCCAGGGGGAACTTATTCATGTCGATGACATTGTCTAGGAAGTGAACCGCTGTGTGAACTGTCCTTCTAAGCTTATCCCAGTCCACAGTGGCCGCACCATCAACAGTTTTCACCATTTTCGACAGATTTATACTGCCCAGATTGCAGGCTTCGTATGGCAGAAGGGGCTGTTCACCGCATGGGTTAGTGCTCTCGATCTCGCCCACGTGGGGGGTGGGATTGTCCCTGTTTATGCGATCAAGGAATATTATCCCCGGCTCACCGTTCTTCCATGCCATGGTGACTATCAAGTCAAAAACGGTGCGGGCGCTGAGCTTCTTAATCTCCTCACCAGTCCTTGGGTTGATGAGAGAGTAGCTTTTATCACTCTTCACCGCCTCCATGAACTCCTCAGTGATGCCTACGCTTATGTTGAAGTTGTTAAGGACGTCGTTCTTCTCTTTGGCCACTATGAAATCCAGGATATCTGGATGATCAACCCGGAGGATACCCATATTGGCTCCTCGTCTTCTTCCCCCCTGTTTTATCACATCTGTTGCAGCATCAAAGACCCGCATAAAAGATATAGGACCTGAGGCCACACCCATAGTGCTCTTCACCAAGTCGCTCTTAGGCCTTAGGCGCGAGAAACTGAAGCCGGTGCCTCCCCCGGTTTTATGGATTAGAGCGGTGTACTTCACTGCGTTAAAAATCTTCTCTATGGAGTCCTCAACCGGCAGGACAAAGCAGGCGCTTAGCTGACCGAGATCCGTGCCCGCGTTCATAAGAGTTGGTGAATTTGGGAGGAACTCCAGCTTAGCCATGAGGTCATAGAACTTGGATGCAGTGGTTTTTACGTCCGCATCTGGATCGTAGATCAGGTCTGCCTGAGCAACGAAGTCGGCGACCCGCTTAAGCATGGTGCTGGGGGTCTCAAGGACTCTGCCTTCCTCGTCTTTTAACAGATATCTCTTCTCGAGGACCTTGACTGCGCTGAAGGTTAGCTTCAAATCGTCGTGAACGCCAAAGAGCCTCTTCTTGGTCTCTCTTACCTCGTTTCTTTTCTGGCGGTACAGTATGTATGCTTTAGCTATCTTCACGTGCTTGTCTTCGATGAGGACCTTCTCCACAACATCCTGGATCTCCTCAACATCTGGCATCCCCTGTCCATCGTATTTCTCCTCAAGGATGCTGACCACTCTTTTTGAAAGCCTATCCGCCAATTCCCTATCCGCCTCACCCACGGAGGCAGAAGCCTTGTATATCGCTACGGCAATTTTCTCCCTGTCAAAGGGCACGATTCGCCCATCCCGCTTCTTAATTTCCTTAATGGCACCCATCTTAAATCCCCCTGCTCGAATAACGAGGGCACAAGCGTGTTTTTTTGATTATCGAACCAAATAAACACAGGTTGTTAATAACAATAATGAATCCATGGTATATAAAGTTTTTGAAATAAATTTCTTTTGTTTTTTTGGGTAATTGGTTAATAAAATTAACCTCTCTTCCCGTTATGAAATTTTTACTAGAATAGGGTTTGAGAGATTAACTTTCTCCCCGATGCCTACTTGCCTTTTTTTTATTTTTCGACATCAGTTTAATGATGTCTGCCTTAGTAATTATCCCCACAACTTTGCCTCTGTCCACTACAAGCACCGCCGGGTTAGCTTCCACAAATCTCGAGACGGTGGTTACATCTAGGTTTTTGCTGACCGTGGGGAAACCATCGTTCATGACCTCCACCACCGGCTTCATGGATATCCTCGACAGATCCTTCTCAGAGGCAACCTCGCTCACCAGGCAGCCCTCTGATATGCTTCCCACCTGAACACCGTTTTCTAGCACAGGTAGCTGGGATATGCCGTTATCCTTCATGAGCCTCGTGGCATAGGATATCGTGTCTTCAGGGGTTACGTGGACAACCGGCGACTTCATTATATCCCCTGCACATAGACCCTTCGTCACCCTGGCCTCTTTCAACACGCCGCATATCTTTTTCAGGGTAGAGAGCCTTGGATCTATATCCCCTGCCTCTATTCGAGCGATGAGAGATTGGCTGACACCAGCACGCTTGGCCAGCTCGCTCTGGGTAAGGTCCAGCTTCAGCCTCAGCTTTCTAAGTTCTTCCCGGGTGGGCAGCTCGAACATGTCCAATAATAAATTCTTAACCCTATTATTATTATCTGTAATTATCTGATGTAAGAGGCGGCTAGGAAGCCTCCAGAAGAGCGATCCTTTCTTTTATAATGTTCTTGAGAGCCATTACTCTCTCCTCGAATTCTTCGCCGGCAACTGCGGATATCTCCTTTTCCCCTATGCCGTAGGTTTCTTTCAACACCTTATATTTTTCCTCGGTAATGGCGTCTTCGTTTTTCTCCATGCATCCATACTCTGACAGCAGCTCAGATGGAAGCTCCTCACTCATGATATAAACTTTCCTTGATTTCTTAACTCCAAAAATCTCCAGAGCCTTTTTAATCTGGCGCTGGGCACTTGCCCGGACGATTGCCTCTATCAGGGGGTCGCCGCTAATGTTGCTGCCCCTCTGGAAAGCCTTTTCAGCTTGAGACAGCGCGTATTCAATGTGCTCTCTACCAGCTATGCGCCCAGCGTCTAATACCTGGATATATGGATACCTGTCCAGAACTTCTACGCCTAGAGGCTTGCTGCATTCTATGTAGTAGACCCTCATTTAACCCTCGCCCCCTTCAGGGCGTCTTTACATCCGCACCTCCGATCCCGCGGTACAAGGTTAACTGCTTTTGCGAGTATTCTTCTCAGATTCTCCTGATTCTTAGCTACGATCTCCAGCACCTCTGTCACCGTAAGCTTGTGCTTGGCTATTCCAGCGGCATAATTCGTAACAGTGCATAGAGACGCATAGCACATCTCCTGTTCCCTTGCTAACGCAGCCTCTGGAAGGCCAGTCATCCCCACCAGGTCTGCCCCTAGCTTGCCCAGGAGTTTTATCTCAGCAGGGGTTTCAAATCTAGGACCCTCCGTACACGCGTAGACGCCTCCATTTTTTACGTCAATTCCCTGTTTCTTCCCAGCAATGAGCAAGGCCTTCCTCAGCTCTGGGCAGTAGGGCTCACTCACGTCCACATGGACAACCTCAGAGTCATAGAAGGTTCCCACCCTGCTCTTTGTAAAATCGATGAAGTCGTCTGGCAGCACGACGCCCCCTGGCTTAAGATCCGGGCTGATGCAGCCGACGGAATTAGTGGCGATGATTCTGGCCACGCCAAGAAGTTTAAGGGCATATATGTTTCCTCTGTAGTTTACCCTGTGAGGAGGTACCCCGTGGGTTACGCCGTGCCTGGGCAGAAAAACAACCTCCAACTTCCCCCCCTTGAGCTCTGCAATGGTTATGTCCCTGACCGTGCCGAAGGGTGTTTCCACCTCTTTTTTGGTGCCTTCCCCGAATATATCCGGGTCATATATACCCGTTCCTCCGATGACTGCTATCCTCATCTCCGCTTCCTCAGTCTTCAAGATACCTTTATTAGCAGATAAGAGGCTATGGAGAAATAAATTACTAGGCTTGTTATGTCCTGGATAGTTGTGACGAAGGGGCTGGAAGATATCGCTGGATCAACCCCCAGGGCATGGAAGAGTTTCGGCACCGCCACCCCTATTGCGGTGGCTAAAAAAACCGTTACCAGCATGGCCACCCCCACTATGAATCCCAGCATCGGCATCCCTTTCCAGATGTGGGCTATGACCCCTATGCCTCCCCCGATAAGAATGCCCATCAACAGCCCCACCTTCACCTCTTTGAGGAAGTATTGGAGGGGCCTCTCAATCTCCCCGGTGGCCAATCCTCTAACGAAAATAGTGGATGACTGCATCCCAACGTTGCCCCCCATGCTCATAATTACTGGTATGAAAATAGCAAGCATAACCACAGAACTCAGGGTCTCTTTATAGGCACTTATAACCGATCCGGCCACGAGCCCTCCAAGCATGGCAAAGATGAGCCACGGAAGCCTAGCCCGAACAACAGATATAACTGGTGCCTCTATGAGTTTATCTATCATCGCCCCTGTTCCCGCCAGATGGGCCATGTCCTCCGTGACCTCCTCCTCAATGACGTCTATCACATCGTCAACGGTAACCATGCCCAGAAGCCTGTCATTTTCATCGACAACGGGTACGGCGACAAGGTCATAGTCGGCAATTATATAGGCAACCTCCTCCTGGTCCATATCCGCCGGAACTTTGATCACGTCAGGGTTCATCACATCCTTTAACTTGGCCTTTGGCGATGCAAGAACAAGCTCTCTGAGGGAAACGACCCCGACGAGGCGTTTACTCCTGTCCACAACGTAGATATAATAAACGGCCTCGAACTCTTTGGCTTTCTTTCTTATGTAGTCTATGGCTTTTTCCACTGTGATGTTTTCTGGTAGGGCAACCACCTCCGTGGTCATTAATCCACCGGCGGTGTCCTCGGCGTACTTCAGGAGTTTCTTGGCCTCTGTCGTTTTCTCCTTGGAAAAATAGCTAACGATGTTCCTTCGGGAATCAAGGGATAAGTCTCCCAAAACATCTGCCATGTCGTCGGGAGGTATCTTAGCCAAGAGCTTAGCCGCCAGGTCTGGCGAGATAACCTCGACGAATCCTAGTTGAGTATCCTCGGCCAGCTCTGGGAGGACTTTTATCAACAGCTCGTCTTTTAGATTTGAGAGCACCTTGTTCCGCAGAGAAGGGTCGAGCTTCTGAATCAACTCGGCCAGATCATGGGGATGCATCTCAGCCGCTTTTTTCTGAAATTCCTCAAAATCCCCCTTCTCAGCCAGCTCCTTCAGCTCCCCCAGCTCCTGCTGCTCCAAAGCCATGAATCAGATAGGGGCTCAATTCCTTTATATTGTTTTGCAAAAAGCCTTACTTTCTCCCCAGGGGGCGAAGATAGAAGAAAGTGAACATGGAGAGAATAAGCCCCAGGATAACCCACATGGCCAGGCTGGTGTAGTTAATCTCTCCAAGCATGAATAAGCTGACGGCGTCGATAACCACTCGGAAGGCTATAACGAAAACCCCTATCAGCGCGTATCTCTTCAGGCTCTCGCCCTCCAAGAAGGAGTCTATACCTTTACCTACCAGGGCAACCAGAGCCGCGAAGGTTAGGAGATCGATGGATTTAGAGATGAAAACAGGAAGAGACGCGGAGAGAGGCGAGAGGGGTAGGCCCCGCCTGGCAAGCTCGTCGTATCCAACAACTACCCCGGCAACCGCTATCAGCACCGCAACGGCGTAGGTGAAAAAGCTTATTTTACCCATTATAAAGGATGACTTGAACTCGTTGTACGCCTTTTCTAAGGCGCCCTCCATCCCGAACCCTTTTATAACAAGGTAGACGCCGACGATGCCAACGATTAAGCGCCACCCGTGGCTTCCGAGAAGCATATAGAGGACGAGGGCTATCCCAGGAAGACCTATCAGGAGCCTTGAAAGCTTAGGATCGTTTACAAGCTCCTTAAGGAACTCCTGGATAAGGTAGTATGTGCTCTCCAGGCGCTCACTCTGCCTAACCACAACCCTCCTAACCCCTATAACCTTGATCCTGCTCTCCACGATGGGCATGACATGCTCATCTTCGGCGCCGTCGCTTACAACGACAGCGCCGTCGGCTTTAAACTTCCTCAGGACTTCATCTATCTGCTTGGACAGTTTAATATCTGATTCGAGGCCGAGTTCCCTGCTTCCGACAACGGCCACTACCTCGGCGTCCACGCCTTTTTTTATGTAGGAGTCATAGACTCTGACAGCCTCGAACAACGAGTTTGTATCGCTCTCCCTTGGATCAGCTAATCCAAGTTTCTGGGCTGCCTCCAGTACGGCCTCCCTCCCATAAACAGGTCCCTCTTCCCCCGCCTTTATAGAAAGGTCGGCGTCGCGGTCCACACAGAGAACCAAGACCCTGTTGTAATCCATCTATGAGCTCCTATACGAGGTTAAACCTGCGTAACAGGTATATATCCTCTAAATCCAGCTTTTCCCCCCTCTTAAACCTTTCGTATACCTCTGCAGCCCTTTCTTTTAGCTCTTTCTCACTTCTCTTGGAGCTCCTGAGCTCCATTTCCTCCTCCAGGATTTTAATCTCCCTGTCCAGCTTCTTCCTGGCAGATATGAGGTCTTGAAGCTCTATGTTCTCCTCGTCCAAGCCTGGAGTGATCGCTTCCTTCTCTTTGTTCAGCTTATCCAGTTCCTCCTCGAGCTTCCTTATCTCATCTATTCGTTTAAGGAATTTCTCGTGGTAGTACTGGGACTCCCTTGAAAGGGAGAGAATCCGCTCGTGGAGCCTCCTCGACTCTCTCCGGAGCTTATCTATCTCCTTGGACAGGTTGATCAGGTCTCGATATTCCTTGAGCTTAGCGTTAAGTCTCTCGATTCTCTCTACGATGGCGTCCTCCTTTTTGATCTCCATAACCCTTGTCTGAAGACGCCACTCAAGCTGCTGAACCTCCCTCAGCATTTTTTTAAAATCCCCCTTGGGAGATTTTTCCTGGGCAGCCTTATATTCCTCCAATAGTTTCTTAACAGACTCGTTGGCACTGTCCCTCTTTTCTTTTATTTCCCTAACTTTGGCGTTAAGCTCGTCCCTCGCCTCTCTCGCCTTATTGGCATCGGCATTTTTAACCTTGATCTCCTCAATAATCTTCCTCTTTTTCTGACCAATCTCCCTAAGGATCCTCCTCTTCTTGGAAATGTCCTTCTTGAGACGGCTTATCTTAAGCTTCAGATCCTCCCTCTCTTTCCGTAGCTCCTCGATGTCGGCTTCCCCGAGCACGTGGGGAAGGATCCTAGTGAGGTCTTTTTCCTCGATGATCACGTCAGCTACCTTATTCAGCACCGGCTTGGAGTTAAATGCTATCTTAAGCCCTGCCTTTTCAAACATGCTTACATCGTTGGCGCCGTCACCCACGGCTGCACACTCATACACCTGGACACCCGCTCTCTTAGCTATTTTTACGAGCATCTCCCCTTTGGCCCCTTCTTTCATAAGTGGCCCCTCAACCTCCCCTGTAAGCTTGCCGTCCTCCACCACAAGGTCGTTGGCAACGGCATAGTCAAGGTCAAGCTCTTTTTTAACTCTCTCTGCAACAACGCTGAAGCTGCCGCTTATCACGCACGTCTTTATCCCATGATTTTTCAGCTCTTCCACTGCTTCTTTAGCACCTTTCATCAAAGGTATCTTCTTCGCAGCTTCTAGGACTTTCTCGTATTCGAGACCCTTCAACAGCTTTGTCCGCTGGATAAGGGCTTCCTCGAACTTGATCTCTCCCTTCATGGCCTTATCAGTTATCTTAGCCACCTCTTCTCCTTTCCCAAGG
>JALUUU010000223.1 GCA_027021185.1 archaeon
CCCACTTGGATGGCCATATTCTCCTCCTTAGACGTTTTTGATAACGATAATCACGACAAAATTATTTTCAACTTTCTCAACTCCCGGTTTGTCACCATATCCCTCTGAATGAACCCGGCATTCCAACTGGCTAACTCAATGGGAAGTCCCTAAAGTTTCTTGATTAATCTCATAAAAGGTTGGCTGAATATCTCACATCTTATTCCTCTTAAACATTAAGGGCTTGTATATCATGGGAGGGTTGAGGTGGTGCGAACTTTCTTGTCTAGCCATGGTGCGTGAGGCAGCCTTGGCTGTTCGGGTTGTTCTCGAGAGAAGGCAAGGTTCCTGACTCATCATTTATTCTTTTCTTTCTATGAAACCGCTCGATTAGGTTCTGGCTATGTAGATACGTGCTCGAAAACGGCATAGGTAGTCCACAAAGTCGAGGATCATATCTGCGGACTTTGAAAATATTTTTTGCTTAATGTGGTGAGATGCATTCTGATTTATTTATTAAGTCCATTGCATAAATAAGTTTGACAAATCTGATAGGCAGGCTTAAAAGTTGTCTATAGGTCATATGATTAGAAAATTGAATTTGTTTTAAGTGTGATTTTATGGATAGAATTAAATAAAATAAACCATTCTTTAACGTGCATTGTGGAGGTGGATAACAATGCTGGAGGGGTTTGAGGCCCAGGTTAAACTGATAGTGGATAATGCAGTTGTTGGAGTTTACCTGTTCCAGGACAATAAGTTTTGGTATGTAAACCCTGTCTTAGCAAAGATGTTCGGTTATGAACCAGAAGAAGTAATAGAAAAACTGGGGCCTCTGGATGTCACCCATCCCGATGACAAAGAACTTGTTATGGAGCAGATACGTATCCGCCTCGAGGGAAAAGCGGAGCATTTGCATTACGTTTTTAGAGGGGTACGAAAAGACGGTGCCGTTATCTACTGCGAGGTTTTTGGAAGTCGTGTTAATTACCGTGGAAAACCTGCCATTGTAGGCACTCTTATTGATATAACTAAGCGAAAACAAGCAGAAGAGTCACTTAGAAAATCTGAAGAGCAGTACAGGACACTAGTAGAGGCTGCTAGGGATATGATTTTTAGCCTTTCTGTAGAAGGCACAATCGCTTCTCTAAATTCTGCTTTTGAAGCCAGCACCGGATGGCTGCGTTCTCAATGGCTGGGAAAGCATTTTTCAGCGTTAGTTCATCCCGAGGACTTGCCCATTGCCGAGAGTCTTTTCCAGCGCGTCCTTAAAGGAGAGTCGCTGTCTCCCGTAGATCTCCGAGTCCGACAAAGATCGGGCTATGGTATATACGAGTTTACCGGTGCTCCCATTGTACATGAAGGAAGAATAACAGGGGCCCTGGGAATCGCCCGGGATGTCGCCTCTCGCAGGGAGATGGAGGCGAAGTTGCAATGGGAGTCGGAAGTGAATTCTGCGTTATCCAAAATTGCTCTCACATTGCTGAGCACTTCTTCCCTGAACGCCTCCTCCATGAAGGGCTTTGGGTATGAATTACTTGATCGAGTCACCAACCTTACTGGGAGCACACACGGGTTTTTGTCCATTATCGATTCTCGTACCCATAAAGAAATTAGGCTCCTCTTCGCGGGGGTTACTGACAATGATTGTGAGGCTTTCGTTAACGGTGAGTTAGCTTTTTCTAAAGGACCCGACGGGCGCTACCATGGTCTTTGGGGGCATGCTCTCAACACGGGTCAACCCTTCTTCACCAACGCTCCGGAAACCCATGAAGCGACCACTGGAGTTCCACCCTGGCATATACCTATTAAGAACTTTCTGGCCGCTCCAGCGGTAGCAGGGGGTGAAGTGTTGGGGCAGATTGCCTTGGCGAACTCCAGCAAAGGCTACACTCAGCGGGATCTGAAGGCGCTAAAACGCATAGCCGATCTTTATGCCTTGGCGGTCTTAAGGCATCGGGAGGCTGAAGCATTGCGGGAGAGCGAGGAGCGATATCGATCGCTAATAAATGATGTCGTGGAAAGTTCTGATGTTGGGATGTTCATTCTCGACGCAGATTTCAAGGTAGTATGGATAAATAAAGCAATAGAAAAGTTTTTTGGAATCAGAAGGGAAGATGTTATAGGCAGAGACAAAAGAGCGTTGGTGAAAGAGAAGATAAAATTCATATTTGAGGATTCAGACGGATTCGCTACCAAAGTTCTTGCTACTTACGATAATAACACTTACGTGGAGAATTTTGAGTGTCACGTGTTGCCAGGGCCCGGTAGAAAAGAGAGGTGGTTGGAACATTGGAGCCAGCCTATAAAATCAGGACTATACGCAGAAGGTAGAATCGAGCACTATTACGATATAACGGACCGCAAAAGAGCTGAAGAAGCGCTAAGGGAGAGCGAAGAACGCTATCATGATCTGGTGGAAAATATAGGGGATCTTGTTATGATTGTTAATCCCTCAGGCGAAATTTTGTACGTGAACAGGGCCTGGCGCGAAGCTATAGGCTATTCAAGTGAAGAGAGCAAATCCACTTCTCTGTTCGATATCATTCATCCTGATAGAAGGAAAGAATTCACAAGATCATTCGGAAGGGCACTATGTGATAATGAAGCGAATAAAATTGATACAGAACTGATCACAAGTTCTGGAAAAAGTGTCTATGTAGAAGGAAATATAAATTGCAGGATCATAAACGGAAAGCCTATTTATGCCAGAATTGTTCTGAAGGATGTTACGGAGCAAAGACAGGCCAGAAGAGAGCTAGAATATTATGCGAAACAACAGCAGATCCTTGCCGAAATTAGCCAGATAGCTCTTACAAATATCAAGCTGCAAGATCTTTTCGACCAGACAGTTGATCGGGTAGCTAAGACTCTAAACATAGAATTCTGCAAGATTCTCAAGCTATTGCCCCAAGAAGAGGCATTACTATTGGTCGCTGGTGTGGGTTGGAAAGAGGGGTTGGTTGGCAGAGTTAAAGTGGGGACAGGCAGAGAATCGCAGGCAGGATATACTCTACTTTCCAGCGAACCTGTTATTGTCTACGATTTAAGAACTGAAAAGAGATTCCATGGACCACAACTACTCATTGATCACCAAGTTGTTAGTGGAATCAGCGTGATAATAGGAGAACCTGAGAACCCATTTGGTGTCTTAGGAGTACACACTTCCTGCTACAGAGAGTTCTCAAAGAATGAAGTTGTGTTTCTACAGGCAGTAGCTTCTATTCTTGCAGAAGCCACAAAGCGCAGAAAGACGGAAGAGAATCTCAGAGAGTCTGAAGAAAAATACAAAACTCTTGCGGAGAGCTCACTTACAGGAATATTTATTAATAAAAATGGAAGGTACGTGTTCGTTAATAGAAGTTTTGCGCGCATGCATGGATATACGCCCGAGGAATTGATAGGGAAAAAATGTATAGATCTAGTTCACCCTGATGATAAACAGTTAGCCCGACAAAGATTGGCTTATGTGCTTGCTGGAAAGCCCATTCCTGAAAGGCAAGAAATACGAAAGATTACAAAAGACGGCAGAACGATCTGGTGTGAAGTCATCGCCACGCGGATCATGTATGAAGGAGAACCGGCAATAATGGGAAATGTTTTCGATATAACAGAAAGAAAAACTCTCGAAAGGCAGCTGATCCAGGCTCAAAAGATGGAGGCTATCGGCAAACTCACATCTGGGATAGCCCATGACTTCAACAATATAATCTCTGCAATTATAGGGTTTGCCGAGTTATCAATGATTAGTGTAGGCGAGAGCAATCCAATTTATACCAACTTGAAACACATATGTGACGCTTCTAATCGAGCGGCTGACTTGGTGCGTAAACTTTTACTTTTCAGCAGAAGTCAACCTTTGGAAATGCGCCCTCTAAATCTTAATGATCTTATTAGAGACCTGCATAAGGTTATTCAAAGGCTTATTGGGGAAGATATAATTGTCATTTTAGAGCTGAGTCCGGATCCTTGTATAACCCAAGGCGATCCTGGAAGCATTGAGCAAGTAATCATGAATCTCGTGGTGAACGCGAGAGATGCTATGCCCCAAGGAGGAAACCTAACTATAAAAACTGAGAATGTTTATATAGATGAAAAATATAGAAGTTTTTATACCTACGCTAGGGAAGGTAATTTTATCTGCTTGTCCGTTGCTGATACAGGAATTGGCATGAGTGAAGATGTTCTTCAACATATATTTGACCCATTTTTTACTACCAAGGATCCCGAAGAGGGAACTGGGCTTGGTTTGTCTGTAGTATATGGTATTGTGAAAGAACACGGGGGATGGATAAACGTTGAGAGCAAGCCTGGATTAGGTTCCACATTCAAGGTTTACCTGCCTGCTTGCAGCTCAGAAGGAGAGATAGTGTACAGGGTCCAAGACGAGGTAAAACAATTGGACCTTGATGGCAAAGGGCGGAGAATCCTGTTGGTTGAAGATGATGATGATCTTCGGGATTTCGCCCAGAAAGCTCTCAGCGGGTATGGATATGTTGTTTTTGTAGCTGGAAATGCTAAGGAAGCTTTGGAGATATTTGAGCGAGAGAATGGTAATTTTCACCTGGTGTTTACCGATGTGGTTTTGCCAGATAAAAGTGGCCTCCAGCTTATTGAGGACCTGCGATCTATCAAGCCGAGTCTTTGTGTTCTGCTCAGTAGCGGCTATACTGATAAAAAGTCTCAGTGGCCTGTGATAAGAGATAGAGGATTTGAGTTTCTGCAAAAGCCTTATACTATGTTCGATCTGCTTAAAGCTGTTAAGAGTCTTCTGGGAGGATGCGGGGAAAAGTAAAGAAGGCGTTACAATTTGCTTTGAAGGCTTTGTGTCTGACAGTATAGTTAAGTGGATTTACCCCGTTTTAGTGGACAGTTCACTGTTTTTAGCTCCTGAGCACTTCCCTAGTATTTCCTCTCGTAGTTTATGGGAGAGCAATATTCAATGCTGGAATGCCTCCTGTGGGGATTGTACCAGCCTTCTATGTACTCAAACACGGCTCTCTTGGCTTCTTTGAGGTCCTTGAATTTCTTCCTTCTGGCCAGCAACTCGCATTCCAGGGTGGCAAAGAAATTCTCTGCCATGGCATTGTCATAGCAATCCCCAGCGCTCCCCATGGAAAGGGCTATCCCAGCATCTTTGCACCTCTTCCCAAATTCTATGGAGGTATACTGAGGAAGTACACTGACTACCATAATCAGAGTGGTGAACCACCCCTTTGGTGTTTCTCTGTCCTATGGCCATCTTCCCCTATTTGACCTATTTCCGCCACCTTGACTTGACTCACCTTGGGACATATAAACCCGCATGAGCTCGCTGTTTTCACAAGGTTTGCCCGGATGGCGGAACTGGTAGACGCAGGGGACTTAAAATCCCCTGGGGCATTCCCCGTGCGGGTTCGAGTCCCGCTCCGGGCACCAACTTGCCATACCCTCACTGTCTAACCAGCAATTTTATCTGAAATGGCTCCAAAAAACTGGACCATGTGATAGGCTTCCTAGCTACAACGGATTTCAAGGGGACTAGGAATGAAAAGGAAACGTAGGGAATACCCAGCTACCCAGCAGAGTTCGAGGTAAAAGTGGCTCTGGAGGCTATCAAGGGCGGGGAAACACTCCAGCAGCTGGCCGGCAGATATGGGGTCCATCCCGTTATGATTACGAGATTGAAAAAGGAGCTCATGGAGAATGCTCTGAACTCTTTGCAAGGGGATGAGGAGAGACAAAGACATCCGGACCTAGATAGAGAGTCTCTACCGAGAGATCGGACAACTGAAAGTAGAGCGGGAGGGCCTGAAGGTTTACCTCATGCGAATCGATGAAGCAAAGTGGGAGTCTAAGAGAAACCCAGACCTAAGTAAGTTTAACCTGCCTCCCAAGTGGTCCATACAACCGGGGCCACTTCCAAAAACAGCGTGGATTGTCTAAAAACTAAGGGACCATCACAAAAAACATCAACTAGATCTCCTCTCCATAATCGAAGAACCCTTTCCCCGTTTTCCTGCCCAAGCGGCCCGCCCTCACCATCTGTCTCAGGATGGGTGCGGGCCTGAACTTGGGATCGCCAAACTCCTTGAACAGCACTTCCAATACGTCCAGGGCCACGTCGATCCCCACCAGATCCAGCAGAGCCAGGGGGCCTATGGGCATGTTGGCGCCCCATTTCATGGCCTGGTCTATCTCCTCCGCCGTCCCCACACCCTCCATGTAGGCAAAGGCCGCCTCGTTCATGTAGGGCACAAGTATGCGGTTCACGATGAAACCGGGCTGGTCCTTGGTCTTGATGGGGGATTTGCCCAGCTTCAAGGCCACCTGGTAGGCCAGCTCCACCGTCTCGTCGGAAGTGGTGAGACCCTGAACGATCTCCACCAGGGGCAACACGGGCACGGGATTGAAGAAGTGCATGCCCACCACCCTGTCGGGTCTCTTGGTAGAAGCGGCGATCTCGGTGATGGACAGGCTGGAGGTGTTGGAGGCCAGAATCACTTCAGAAGGGCAAATCCCGTCCAGCTGGCCGAAGAGATCCTTCTTCACCTCCATCTTCTCGAAGGCCGCCTCAATCACCAGATCGGCCCCGGCCATGGCCTGGAGGTCCAGGGTCTTGGCGATGCGTCCCAGGATGGCCTTGGCCTCATCCTCGGTGAGCTTC
>JALUUU010000224.1 GCA_027021185.1 archaeon
TTCGATACTTTTTGCGCCGGTGCACACTATTTTCCCGGATCCGAAGATTAGAGCCGCCGCTTTGGGGTTGTCGAGATGATATACGAGTCCGGGGAACTGCTCCGGCTCGTACTCTACCCTGTCGATGGCGACGGTTATTAGTCCCAGGTCAAACCTCTGACCGAGAGATGTGGAAGCAACTACGTTTTCTATAACTACTTTAGCGCTCATCACATTAACCTCCAGCTTTATCTATATAAAAGTATTTATAAAGGTTTAGCAAACCGTTACTGGATGAATCCAGCGGATGCTCTCAGTTCTTGTCTAGGTAAAAAAGTTACCGTTATTTTTAAAAATGGAGACGAGAAGGAGGGCGTCCTCAAAAATTTCGATGATTACATTAATGTGACATTAGAGACAGATGATGCAGGGCAGCTTGTTATAAAGGGGAGCAAGATAAGCCTCATCGTTTTACAATCCGAAGTTTTATATACCCGAACAACCGAAAATTGAGAAGCTACCAATAAAAGGAGGTACGCAAATGGCGGAAGACAACGTTGTATATGTAGGCAGCAAACCCGTAATGAACTATGTCTTGGCGGTAACAACCCAGTTAAACAATAGTAAAGAAGTTGTACTTAAGTCTAGGGGACAGGCCATCAGCAGAGCAGTTGATGCAGCGGAGATCGTGAGGAACAGGTTCATGCCAGGGGTAAAGATAAAGAACATCAACATCAGCACCGAGGAACTAACCAGGGAAGACGGCACCACGATGAACGTTTCGGCCATGGAGATAACCCTCAGCAAGTAAATTTTTTATTTTTTAAGGCGGAGCAGGAAGTAGAGGGTGGTGCCTCGGTAATCCTTAATAGGGCTAACTTGGAATCCTAATTCTTCGGCCTGCTCCCTGAAATCCTTTATTTTCACTATTTTTACGCCGAGCTGATCCGTCCAGTTGTAGGCGAACTTCACCGGGAACTTCTCAAGGTATTCCCGGTAAAGCGTCACCCATGCATCCCCTCCCCTCTTCAGGACCCTGTAAACCTCTGAAAGAGCGGCCCTCCACTCTGGGATGTGGTTGAACGAAAAGAAACACGTAACCCCGTCTACGGAGGCGTCCTCGATAGAGCATTCCTGGTTTCTGGTAAGGTCCCTGCATCTTCTGAGGTCAGAGGCATCCCCCTGGAGGAGAGTGATTCTATCGATGTCGGCCTGCCTGGAGTTCCAGAAGAGAAGGGCAAAGTCTCTGTAGTCCCGTAGCTTCCTCTCTCTTCTCAGGTAATTTCGAGCAGAGGGTGAGTCAGGGAAAAGCTCGATGGTGGTGTCCTCTATATATATTCTGTCTTCTTCGTAGACAACCCTATTCAGGTATGCTTTGTCCAGGGCTAGTACCCTGGCCTTCTTGCTCAACAGAGGCGGTATCCATCCAAAGCCTGAGGCTATGTCCAGAATTTTTCCCCCTCTTACCCGGGAAACGAAATCCCTGGCGAACTCATAATTGACATCGGGCTCAACGGCTATGTCCTCCCCCCTCAGAATAACGGCTGCCTTCTTCTCCGGGTTCCTTATGCCCAGCTCTTTAAGCGCGGTCACGGGAGGGGTGTATCCTTTCAGCCAATAGGATATGTTGTCTAGAAGTAGCTTTCTGTCCTCTGGGGTAATCTCTTCCACGGGAAAGTCTGCAAGGGCCAGGAAAAGGTCCTCTATCTGGTCGTTTCTAGGGTTCTTTAGGGCGGCCCTGAGGAGCCTCAGGGCATCCGTCTTGAGTAGTGCGTATTCTTCCCTAGGGGGGAGCATTCGTCTACCCCAGCTTCACAATTTCTTTGGCCTGCAGCAGCCCCTTGGCAAAGCCGTAGCCGAAACCAGCTGAGGCTTTACCGAGAAATTCCTCGAATATTCCCCGTCTTCCGTAGGTTACGATGTTCGGCTCCCCCTCTATTCCCCCAAGCTCCGCTGCTTTTTTTATGGCGTATTCCTTTCCCCCGACATCATCCACGAGCTTCAGCTCCTTGGCGGTGCTTCCTGTGTAGATCCTGCCCTCGGCCACGCTTTTCACGTATGTTTCACTCAGGTTTCTGTTGGCTGCGACCTCGTCCAAGAATTGGTCGTAAATCTCCTGCACGAGGTTCTCGAGCATCTCTCGCTCTTTCTCTGTCATGGGGCGGTATCCCATGGAGAAGTCCTTGTATTCCCCGCCCTTAACCACCGTGACGTTTATCCCCAATTTCTCGAGGAGCCGTGAGTATTCTGGGAAAACAGATATCACTCCTATGCTCCCTGTTATGGTGGCTCGGTCGGCTATCACGTAGTCGGATGCCGTGGCGATGTAGTAGGCACCTGAGGTGGCCATCTCCCCCATCCAGGCTACCACGGGCTTTTTCTTCTTTGTTTCTTTTATGGCCCGGGCCATCTCGTCGCTGGCTACCACGCTTCCACCAGGGCTGTTTATCTCCAGGAGGATGGCCTTAACTGATCCATCTCTCTCTGCCTGGAGTAGTGCTTCTTTTAGTTTGTCTGGGGTGGCTCTGCTCTCTTCGAACAGTCCCGTGTCCCCCGACATAGAAATAGTGCCGTAAACTTTGATCACGGCAACTTTGTCTCCCAGGGAAAGGCGGTCCTGCTTGGTAACAAGGTATGCTCCGAGTACCGAAATACTCACAAAAGCAACGAATACCACGAGGATGATCAAAAGGTACTTCCTCATCATCTCGGTTGGAGATAAGTAACAATTAGAAGAATTTTAATGGGAAAACTTATTATTTATGAAGCCTAATTTGATAGCTTAAAAACGGAGGTCTTGATTTGGGCAGGATTAGACAGAGAGATATTAAGAACGTGGCCCAGGAGATTGTGAGAAAATATGGGGACAGGCTCAGCACCGACTTTAAAGAAAACAGGAAATTCATAGAAAGTGTTTTGAAGGTTCAGGGTAAATTCCTAAGAAACAGAATAAGTGGATATGTTACCCATCTCATGAAGCAAAAGGTGAGGGCATGAAGTTTGAAGGCTGCTTCACAGCCATCGTGACACCCTTTAACGGAACGGGTTGTAAGCCGCCCATAGACTGGGATGCGTATGAGAAGCTCCTAGAGTTTCAGGACAAGAATAAGATAGACGGCATCATTGCCTGCGGGACAACGGGAGAGTCTCCGACCCTATCCCATGCCGAGCACTGCAGAGTAATCGAAAAAACTGTTGAACACTCAAAGGCCCTTGTCGTGGCTGGCACAGGGTCAAATTCCACGTGGGAGGCTATAGAGCTTACAAAAGAGGCGGCGAACGCAGGGGCTCATGCCAGTCTTCAGGTATGTCCCTACTATAACAAGCCCAGCCAGGAAGGCTTGTTCAGGCATTTCGCCGCCATCGCCGAGGCCGTGGACCTTCCGATGATCCTTTACAACATCCCTGGGAGAACCAGCAGGGAAATTGCCCCGGAGACGATGGCCAGGCTTACAGAGGAGTATTCAAGCGTCATAGGGGTCAAGGAGGCAACAGGGAACCCCGAGGTGTGGAGGGAGATCAGGGATAAATGCGGGAAAAATTTCCTCATCCTCTCGGGAAACGATGGCGACACCTATGAGCTGATGCGTAGTTACGGGGCAAAGGGGGTTGTTTCCGTAGTCTCTAACATCATCCCGGCTGAGATGGTGTCTTTCACTCAGCTTGGCCTCGCAGGGCGCTTTGAGGAGATGAAGAAGGAGCACGAACGCCTGGCAGAGCTCTTCGACGTGATGTTCATCGACACGAATCCGATACCTGTTAAGGAGGCCATGAACCGCATGGGCATAGAGGCAGGGGGCTATAGGCTGCCCATGTGTGAGACAAGCGCCGATAAGAGAGATAATCTCTTTAAGGTGCTGGAGAAATACGGATTGTTGGAGGGTTGAATGGCTATCCGGGTAGGGGTTACCGGGGCCCTTGGGCGTATGGGCCGGGGCATCGTTAAGAAAGTTATAGATGCCGAGGACCTCGAGCTCGTGTGCGCCATAGAGGCTGAGGGAAGGGCTGAGAAAGGCAGGGATATAGGTGAAATCCTCGGCGCAGGCCGTGCTGGCGTGGCCCTGAGCACGAGTGATGAGCTTCCGGAAGTGCTGAGGCAGTCAAAGCCTGAGGTTCTTGTGGACTTCACAAATCACGAGGCCGCCGTCGGCACTGTTAGGGTTGCCTGCTCATTAGGGATTGACCTTGTAATAGGTACAACTGGATTCACCCAGGAGGAGCTGAGGGAGATACACTCCCTTATAAAAGACCACGGAGTCGCGGCGGTCATATCCCCCAACATGGCAACGGGGGTTAATATTTTCTTTAAGCTCGCCAGAGACGCCGCCGCCCTTTTCGGGGATGAATATGATGTGGAGATTATCGAGGCCCATCACAGGTTCAAGAAAGACGCGCCCTCTGGCACAGCCCTCAGGGTCGGCGAGTTAATAGCAGAGGCTCTGGGGAGGGACTTAGAGAAGTGTGCAGTTTACGGGAGAGACAAGGGTGTCGCGGGAGAACGGCCAGGCAAGGAGATCGCTTTTCATTCAATCCGGGGAGGCGACATCGTGGGTGAGCACACCGTGGTTTTCGCGGGGATAGGTGAAAGGCTGGAGCTCACCCACAGGGCTGGCGCCCGTGATGCTTTCGTTGATGGGGCCATTAGGGCCGCTAGATTTCTTAAAGGAAAGGAGAAGGGCAGAGTTTACTCGACTTGGGATGTCCTAGGCCTTTGAGGCAATCCAAACATTTATATAGGTCTTGGTGAAATCCTTTCCAGGGACGGAGGTAGGACGAGTGCAGATGAAAGACATAACAATGGCGATGATTGGTATCGTATTAATCGCCATTTCCCTGGTCCATTAGAGATTTAATGCAGCCCGGGTTTTCGATGCCCTGCCGCAATGCTTAAATACTACGTAACCACAACTGACTAGCTACTTATATATGAGTTGGTTATCATGGACTTAACAGCAGACCTGCCCATCCTATTAGCTCTTGCCAAACGCGGCTGCTGCGAGGGAAGCGTTGAGGTATCGTCCCAGCTCCTAGGCAGAGAGCTCAGCATATCCCAACAGACAGCGTCCAGGAGGCTTCGCGATTTGGAGATTAAAGGCCTCATAACAAGGGAGGTTCATCCAAGGGGGCAAAGGGTGAGGCTGACCTCCAGAGGGATAAGGGCCCTGAAAGAGCTTCACAGGGACCTTCAGGAGATATTCTCCCCCCACGAGCCGGAGGTGTATTACATAACCGGCGAGGTTTTTTCTGGCCTAGGCGAGGGGAGATACTACATGCAGCTTAGAGGCTATAGGGAACAATTTCTAGAAAAGCTCGGGTTTAATCCTTTTCCTGGAACACTGAATCTGCGCCTCAAAACAGAGGAGGACATAAAGCTAAAAGAGAGATTGATGGACTATCGCGGGATTGTGATAGACGGGTTTGAAAACGGAAACAGGACCTACGGCTCTGCGAGATGCTATCGTGCCGAGATAGAGGGCATTGAGGGTGCGGTTATCATTCCATCTCGCAGCCATTACACCCTGAACACTCTAGAGTTTATTGCTCCCGTTAAGATACGGGAAGAAATAGGCCTGAAAGACGGAGACATAGTCACGATAAAAGTGAGGGCCGGGTGATAACGGTGAGCAGAGTTAAAGATGCAATAGCTGCCCTGAGAAAAGGAGAAATCGTGCTGGTGTACGACGGAAACGGAAGGGAGGAAGAGACAGATCTAGTGGTGGCAGGACAGTTCATCACGAGAGAGCACATAATGAGGATGCGCAGAGACGGCGGAGGGTTGATATGTGTGGCTATGCATCCGAAGGTGGCAGACAAGCTGGGACTGCCTTTCCTGGTTGACGTCTGGAGGCAAGCCCAGGAGAGGTACCCTGTCCTGAAAGAGCTCGAGGCCAACGATATTCCATATGACGAGAAATCTTCATTCTCCATAACCGTGAACCATAGAAAAACATTCACGGGCATAACTGACGCGGATAGAGCGCTGACTATAAAAGAGCTGGCCAAGCTATCCATGAGTGCCCTTAACGGTTACTCCCCGGGGGAGTTCGGGCGAAACTTTAGGTCCCCTGGCCATGTTGTGCTGCTTAGGGCGGCAGACGGACTTTTGGATAGAAGACTGGGCCATACGGAGCTCAGCGTGGCTTTAATGGAACTCGCCAACCTAACCCCTGTGGCGGCGATATGCGAGATGCTTGGGAATGATGGCGGCTCCCTGCCTCCTGATAAGGCAGAGAACTATGCCGATGAGCACGGGCTCGTATTCCTCCAGGGAAAAGAAATAAAAAAATTTATAAAACATTCCTCCGGAATTAAATAGGGTGGTAGCTTGCCGATTCAAGAGGTCAAGAAGATATGGATGGACGGTGAGCTCGTTGACTGGGGAGAGGCTAGGGTTCACGTGCTCACCCATTCCCTGCATTACGGATCAGGGGTTTTTGAGGGAATAAGGTGCTACAAGACCGTTAAGGGCCCTGCCATCTTCAGACACAGGGAGCACATGCAGCGACTCTTCAACTCAGCCAAGTTCTACTTCATGGAGATACCCTATACCCTGGAGGAGCTCTGTGAGGCCACGAAGGAGCTTATAAGAGCCAATGAACTCGACGAGTGCTACATTA
>JALUUU010000225.1 GCA_027021185.1 archaeon
TAAGCTGCTCCGATTGGTAGAGGAAGACCTGGGACGAGGCGACATAACAACTGAGGCAGTTTTGAGAGACGCGATAACAGTAGAGGGCCGCGTATCCTCTAATTCTCCCGGGGTAATTGCGGGCCTGGAGGAGTGTGTGACCATCCTCGAGCACTACAAACTAAAATGCAAACCCCTCCTCCGCGACGGCGACGTGGTGGAAAAAGGTGACACTGTCCTGCTCATCAGGGGAGATGCCGCCAAGATCTTGAGTTTGGAGCGGATGGTCCTAAATATTCTTATGCGGATGAGCGGCATTGCGTCGGAGACCAGGAGGCTCTCTAAGATTTGTAAGAAATACGGGGTGCTGCTTGCTGGGACTAGGAAGACAACCCCCGGCTTTAGATACTTCGAGAAGAGGGCGATAGCTGTTGGCGGAGGATATCCCCACCGCCTCGACTTAGCCAGCGCCTTCCTTATAAAAGATAATCACATCGCCTTAGTAGGCCTCGAAGAGGCGGTGTCTCTGGCAAAGGAAAAAGCTGGGGAAATGGAGATAGAGGTGGAGGTAACGAGCCTCGATGAAGCCATAACAGCGTGCAGAGCGGGGGCAACCATGGTGATGCTGGACAATCTCTCACCTGGGGAGATAAAGGAGATTATGGATTATCTGATAGCCCACGGGTTCAGGGACAAAGTAAAAATTGAGATCAGCGGAGGCGTCACACCAGAGAATCTGGAGAGCTATGCCAGCCTGGGTCCTGACTATATCTCTATGGGCCATATAACGACAGGCGTTAAGTGGCTTGACATGAGCATGGACATCAGGAGGGTATGAATTAGAACTTTTTCTGCCCAACCTTCCTTATATCGAACTCCGCGGTTTCCGCGACGTGCATAACGGCCATTACCCCAGCCTGCACAGGATCAGAAACAACAAGATCACATTCATCGGGGACACTGCCCGCCATATTCAATGAAATAACGGGGATCCCGTATTCCAGGCGGAGCTCTCTAACCGCCTTGGTAACCTCCCCCCCCATTAAGGATCCCGCCAGAACGAGGACCGCGGCTCTATGCAGCCTTCCGACAGCCCTAACAGCCTCAGACAGCTTGTCTTCACCGACCAGGGGTATCGTGTCGACGCTGATCCTCTCGCCCCGGAGGTTGTGGCGGTCTGCCTCGCTCACGGCTCCGAGGACAACCTGGGCCACCTGGGCTCCGCCCCCAATAACTATGACCCTCTTCCCGTATATCTCTTCAAAGGGCCTGAATACCTCCACAGATGTGACATTCTCGACTGTTAAAAGATCTTTCTGAAGGGCCTCCAGGTCATCCACTTCTTCGAGCTCAAAGTATACCTGGACCTCGTCTTTGAGGAGGAACTGCTGGATGTATGTGATGTTGCCCTGGTGCTGCGCTATTACACTGGACAGATCCCTGAGAAGTCCCTTCCTATCTCGGGCAAACACCGTTATTCCGACGGTCTCCATGTCAATAGCTTTTTATGGCCTTATAATAAAAAACTATGGTCATATGGAGCCAGTTGAATTCCGTGACGGCAAGGTTGTGATCCTTGACCAGACCAAGCTTCCCCTAGAGATCAAATACATCCAGTGCGAGGATTTGGAGTGCATAGCAGAAGCCATTAAAATGCTGAGGGTTAGAGGGGCCCCGGCACTGGGAGTCACGGCCGCCTTTGCCCTCGCCCTTACCGCCCTTCAGCATGTGAACAAGCCCCTGGGAGATTTTTTCAAGGAACTCGAGAGGGCCAGAGAATACATCGCAAAAACAAGACCCACGGCTGTTAATCTGTTCTGGGCCATGGACAGGGTGCTCAGGAAAGCCCAGGATTCCGATAAGCCCTGGGAGGATGTGGTGAAAGAGGCCTTAAGGATATATGAGGAGAACAGGGCGGGAGAGGAGAAGATGGCGGCATACGGGGCCGAGTTGATAAAGGAAGGTGACGTTATCTTAACCCACTGCAACGCCGGAGCTCTGGCCACGGCCGGATACGGCACAGCATTGGGGGTTATAAGGGAGGCCTGGAGGAGGGGGAAGAAAATCAGGGTGTTCGCCGACGAGACAAGGCCTCTTCTCCAGGGTGCAAGGCTCACGGCCTTTGAAATGGTTCAGGAAGGCATTCCAGTGACAGTCATCCCCGACAATGCCGCGGCCTTTGCCATGGCCAGGCACGGGATAACAAAGGTTATAGTGGGAGCCGATAGAATCGCGGCCAACGGCGACGTAGCGAATAAGATAGGAACCTATGGAGTTGCCATACTTGCGAGGGAGCACGATATACCCTTCTACGTGGCGGCACCCACATCCACCATAGATCCAGAAATAGAAACAGGGATGGACATCCCTATAGAGTACAGGGACGGAAAGGAAGTTGCATTTATCGCAGGGAAGAGATTCGTGCCAGACGGCGCAGAGACTCTTAACCCTGCCTTCGACGTTACCCCCAACGAGTATGTTGCGGGGATAATAACGGAGAAGGGAGTTCTGAGGCCTCCTTATACTGAGAGCATTAAGAAAGCCCTGACCGGGAAATAGCTGTATCGGCTAATCCATAAAAGCTACCACTTAGGCATCGGAGATCCGAAGGGCAGAGACCTCCTTCTGCCCCGGAATCTTGGCACCCCTTTTCCGTGGTATTTTTTACCGTTTTTGGGTCCGCGCCTTCCAACTCGGAATTTGATCCCTGGATACTCGCTGGGATCAAAGCCCTCGAATACCTCTGGTTTAACGTCTTTATACTCCGCATGAATCCTCCTCATATTGTCATGGCCATCGGGGCAGAGGATGCAGATAGCTCTTCCAGTTCTGCCTGCCCTGGCCGTTCGCCCGATTCTATGGATGTAGTCCTCGGCGTTGGGAGGGATGTCGTAATTAAAAATATGGCTAACACCTGTTATGTCAAGGCCCCTAGACGCTACGTCTGTTGCCACAAGAATGGGGAACTCCCCCCTCCTGAATCTCTCCATTATCCTCTCTCTTCTGCTCTGCTTCAGTCCGCCGTGGATGGCCCATGCGTTTATGCGGTTCCTGTACAGATTCTTTGACAGGATATCAGCCATTGACTTCGTGTTTGTGAAAATGATGGCGGAGGTCGGATTCTCTCTTTTCAAAAGAGCCAGTAGCATTTGGAACTTCTCCTTCTTCCCAACCTCTATATAGGTCTGCTTGACCTTAGGCTTCTCCACATCGTCCCTGGCTCTGAATATCTTGGGCCTCTTCATGAATCTCCCCGCGAGCCTCATGATTTCCCTGGGAATGGTGGCGCTGAACAGCATCGTCTGTCGGTTCCTCGGGGTGTGTCGGATAATATTAGATATGTCCTGGATGAATCCCATGTCCAGCATCCTGTCAGCTTCGTCCAAGACCAGCATCTTAACATTCGAGAGATCGAGTGTCCCTCTTCTCAGATGGTCCAGCACTCTGCCTGGGGTGCCTACTACGATCTCCGCCTTTCTCAGCCCCGAGAATTGCACATTGATGGGCTGACCCCCGTAGACGGTGACCACGCCCACCCTCCTGTACTTCGACATCTTCTTTATCATGTCAGTGGTCTGCAGGGCCAGCTCCCTCGTGGGGCTTAAAACAATGGCCTGCACCCCTTTCCCCCTCTCCACTCCCTGGATCAGGGGGATGGAGAAGGCGGCGGTCTTACCCGAACCCGTTGGGGACTGACCGACGACATCTATGCCCCCAAGAGCTGTGGGAAGCACAGACTCCTGGATAAACGTCATCTCTTTATATCCTAAATCTCTAACCGCTTTAAGAATGAGCGGATCTATGTTTATTTCCTCAAATTTCATCGTCTCACCTGAAAAAAACAATAAATAAGATTCACCTACAATCGCTTTTTACGTCTGGCCACCCAATCGTCCCGTTTAAAATACTTATTGTTAATGATGATGGGAGTGCCCCGGACGGGATTCGAACCCGTGTCGCGGCCTCGAAAGGGCCGCATGATTGACCGGACTACACTACCGGGGCTTTTGGGACGTGTTTCTCTGGGGGCATATATTTACTTTTTCTGGTACCCTCTAGGGAAAAATGATGATGCAGCCGCCGGGATTTGAACCCGGGTTACAGGCTTGGAAGGCCGGTGTCCTCGACCAGGCTAGACCACGGCTGCATGCTGCATGCATGTAGTTTCACTTTGCTCTGGCTTTCCTCTTCCTCTTGAGCAACTGTTTCGCAAGCATAGGCAGAAAAACGCCTACATCCGTCACTATGCCCAAAGCCTGTGAGGTTCCTCTGTCACTGAGCTTCGTGACAGTGGCGGGATTTATGTCTATGCATATCGTTTTCACATGGGACGGCAGTATATTGCCCACAGCTATGGAGTGGAGCATGCTTGAGAGCATCAGCACCAGCTCCACATCTTTCAGGTTTTTCCTCATCTCTCTCTGGGCTTCTATAACGTCGGTAATAACTTCTGGGAGGGGGCCGTCATCCCGTATTGAGCCTGCGAGGACGAAGGGGATTTTCCTGCGTATGCACTCATACATAACTCCGCTCTTTACCCTACCGCTTTCCACGAGCCCCTTGATAGAGCCTGCCAGGAGAACATCGTTTATCGTGTAAAGATGATTCCTATGCCCTCCTTCTGTCGGCCTGTTGCTCTTGATATCCACACCAAGGGATGTTCCATAAAGCTGTGTCTCCAAGTCATGGACCGCGAAGCCGTTCCCGGCGAATAACACATCTATGAATCCTTCCCTTATAAGGGCAGCCACGTATTCCGAGGAGCCGGTGTGCACCACGGCCGGGCCACATACGGCGAGAACCTTTTTATCCTTCGCCTTTATCTCCAGGATCTCCCTAACTATCTGATCAACCAGGGCCTGGGTGGGTTTCTCAGATGACACGGAGCTCCTCATAAATTCGAATATGCTGTATCCCCTGGGCCTGGCCGGCGGCTCAACTCTAATACCCTTCTTACCCACAACCACCAGGTCGCCTTTCCTTATTTCGCTAATCGGGGTGCAGATGGCTTTTTTATTCTCTCTGTCTATGACTATGACACAGTCCATCTCCATCCGCTCCACCGCTATCCAGCGACCGTCCAGGTATACATAGGTTGGATGATTAGTGGTGGAGTAAAAGTCTCTGGGAAGAGCCTTATCCTTAGGCGCCTTCTCGTACTCTAAGGCCTCTACCTCCGGTATGGTGGCGCCGATTTTATGGAGTTCTCCGAGGATTTGATCCAGAGAGTTCCGATCCTTTCCCTTAACAAGGATCCTTGCATAGCTCGGCTCTGTCTTGTGCTTTCCAATATCGAACTGGAGGACCTCAAAGTCTCCGCCAAGATCCATAATAGTATCAAATACCTTAGGCAGTGTCAGGGAGTCTATGATGTGGCCCTTCAGCTCGATTTCTTTTACTTCCATGCTAAAACCCTGTTTTACTCAAATTAAAAAAGATTACCCTTTATGGATGGATCATGGTACCTATCCCTTCATCCGTGAACAGCTCCAGAAGGAGGGCATGCCTTACCCGGCCGTCAATTATGTGAGCCTTCTCCACCCCACCCTTCAATGCCCTTAGACAGGCCTCCACCTTCGGGATCATAGCCCCCTTAATGATCCCCTTATGAATCAGGCCTCGCACCTCCCGGGCTTTAATGACCCTCAGAAGGGTGTCCTTCCTATTGATATCCTTCATCACCCCGGGCACATCTGTTAGGATAAGAAGCTTCTTAGCCCTTAACGCATGGGCAATCTCCCCTGCCACAGTGTCTGCGTTTAGATTAAGGCTGCTCCCGTCTTTGCTCAGCCCTATCGGCGAAACTACGGGGACATATCCCTGGGAAGTTAGTATGTCGATTATCTCTGTGTTAACCGCCTCCACCTCGCCCACCAGGCCGAGGTCAATCTCTCTCTCACCTTTCTCAGTTACCACCTTTTGAGGGGCCTTCTTTTTGGCTATAAGGAGCCTGCCGTCTTTACCTGAAATCCCGGCGGCCCTGCAGCCGAAGGCGTTGAGCCTTGACACTATATCGGTGTTTATCTTGCCCACCAGAACCATCTTAGCTATCTCAAGGGTCTCCTCGTCCGTGATCCGCAGACCCTCTATGAACTTAGGCTTCTTACCAAGCTTCTCCATGGCCTTGGTTATTTCATGGCCGCCTCCATGGACAATAATAGGCTTCATCCCTACGTACTTGAGGAGAATGGTATCCCTAATAGTCCAGTTCTTGGCCTCATCATCGAGCATGGCATGGCCGCCGTACTTGATAACGATATAGCTGCCCTGAAACTCCTCTATATAGGGCAATGCCTCCGCTAGCACCTCGGCTCGATTCATTGCACCACCTTATTTTAATAGGCCGCCTTAAAAAGGTTATCAGTGAAAAAAGTGGCTATTGGGCCAGAATAAAAGAAGAGAATAAGGACCCTGCACAGGCCAGACAGATCTGACGCTCAAGCCAGCGCTTTTTCAAAACAGGACACCTTAGACTATTAGTAGCCGCGGGCTGAATACGTCGCCGAAGCTCCGTACTTACACCCCGGCCCTATCAACCCCGTCTTCTACGGGTGTCTTCGTTTCCACCGGACGTTGCAGTCGCCTGCCCCGTCATAGTGGTGGAAAGCGGTTGCCTATTTTCGAGGGCGGCTTCGAGCTTAGATGCCTTCAGCTCTTATCCGCATGCGGCGTAGCTGCTCGGCGTGCCCTGTCGGACAACCGATAGACCAGAGGCCGCGGCCCACCGTTCCTCTCGTACTAGATGGACCTTCCCCTCAGGCAACCAACACTCCCAACAGTTAAAAACTAACCTGTCTCACGACGGTCTAAACCCAGCTCACGATCCCTTTTGATGGGCGAACAACCCCACCCTTGGGTGCTGCTGCACACCCAGGATAGGAAGAGCCGACATCGAAGTAGCAAGCCGCGAGGTCGATGTGAGCTCTTGCCCGCGACAACTCAGTTATCCCCGAGGTAGCTTTTCTGTCATCTCCGGGCCCCACCGAGGAGCACACGGAGGTTCGCTAGGTCACGCTTTCGCGATTGGAATCCTCTCTGAGCGGATTCCAATTAAGCCGGCTTTTGCCCTTGCACTCTACACCGGATTCCTGACCCGGTTGAGCCGACCTTAGAGCCCCCCTGATATTTTTTCAGGGGGGTGCCGCCCCAGCCAAACTGCCCACCTATCGATGTCCCTCCGAAGAGGTTAGGGGTACAGCCACAAGTGGGTAGTGTTCCACCGGCGCCTCCATACCCGCTGGCGCGGGTACTTCGACGGCTCCTACCTACGCTCTACACCCATGGCCATACCTCAACGACAGGCTGCAGTAAAGCTCCACGGGGTCTTCTTTACCCGTTGGGAGTCGCTGGTCTGTGCACCAGCACAACAGGTTCACCGGACCGCAGCAGGGGACAGTGGGGCTCTCGTTCATCCATTCATGCAAGCCGCCAATTAAGCGGCAAGGTATTACGCTACCTTAAGAGGGTTATAGTTACCCCCGCCGTTTAGCGGCGCTTCGACCCGTTGTACCGGGTTTTGACGTACCGCCACTGGGCAGGAGTTAGTAACCGTACACACCCTTACGGGCTAGCGGTTACCTATGTTTTTATTAAACAGTCGAAGCCCCCTTGTCACTGCGACCTGCCCCTTCGCAGGGCAGGCACCCCTTCTACCAAAGATACGGGGCTAATTTGCCGAGTTCCCTCTGCTGCGTTACTCCGACACGCCTTAGCCTTCTCAGCTAGGGGCACCTGTGTCAGTTCTAGGTACGGACACGAGGGATCCTTTCCGACTCCTTTTTCACGGACCCCAGGGCTCAGCGGAAGCCTCCTTACGGAGACCCCATCGCGCTTTCACCTGGTTCTCCTCATTACGAGTCTCCCCAGGCTTATACGCTTGGATAGGACGACGGTCCCATTCCACCTACCCCGAGGTGTCAGGAGCCGAACTTGCGTTACCGCACGTACCCTCGTGGTACGGGAATATTAACCCGTTTCCCTTTCGCCTGTCTCGAGTTACGGACAGGCTTAGGACCGACTAACCCTCAGCTGACGAACATTGCTGAGGAAGCCTTGCCCCTTCGGCGGACGGGATTCTCACCCGTCTTTGCTGCTACTACTAGCGGGATTCTCAATCCTGCACGGTCCACTGGAACTCACGCCCCAGCTTCTGCCCGAACAGGACGCCTCTCTACCAGATGTCCTTGCGGACCTCCGAGGTATCGGTAGCCAGCTTAACCCTGTCGATTTTCAGGGCCCTCGGCCTCGGTGGGTGAGCTGTTACGCACTCTTTAAAGGGTGGCTGCTTCTAAGCCTACCTCCCCACTGTCTGGGGCCGAGAACACCTTTTCTATTTAGTACTTAGCTGGCATTTACGGACCTTAACCCCGGTCGGGGTTATTCCCCTCTCGGACATGGAGCTTACCCCCACGCCCTCACTCCAGCCATCTACGGCGGCGGCGACTTCGGAGTTCGACAGAGTGCCGAGGGCTCTCGCCCCCTGCACACCCAATCGGTGCTCTACATCGCCGTCTACCTCCGGCCGGGCTGTGCTGCGACACATTTCGAGAGGAATCAGCTGACACCAGTCTTGATTGGCCTTTCACCCCTAGCCCCAGGTCACCCGAGTGATTTGCATGTCAACACCGGAAGCGGGCCTCCACCTCCCTTTCGGGAGACTTCACCCTGCCCAGGGCTAGATCGACTGGTTTCGGATCTTACGGCCATGACTTGGGGCACTTTCACACCCCTTCCCTCTACCCGCCGAAGCAGGTATGCGGAAAATCGCTTTCGCTGTGGCTCCGGGTTTCTAGCCCTTAGCCTCGCCATAGCCGTAAACTCCCCGCCCCGTTTTTCAAAACGGACGTTGCGACACTGGTCCTCTCCCCTCGTACTCCTGCCTCACGACAGTTTCCTTCGAGGAGACTCAGCCCTTCCGCGCCGCAACGGGCTGTAGCCGCCTAGTTTCAGGCTCTTTTCACCCCCTGCCAGGGGTACTTTTCAGCTTTCCCTCACGGTACTACTTTGCTATCGGTCTCATAACGTATTTAGGGTTGGAAGTCGGTGCCTCCCAACTTCGCACGGGATATCCAGCCCATGCTACTCTCGACATGCCGCGACCCTTTGGCTTACGCCTACAGGGCTATCACCCTCTATGGCGTCCCTTTCCAGGGAACTTCGGCTTCACCAAGGGGGGCCGCATAATGGCATGTCAACCCCACATCTTTCCCTGGTTTCCCAGAGAAATTCGGTTTGCCCTGTGCCGCTTTCGATCGCCTTTACTCACGGCATCCCGGTTGGTTTCTTTTCCTGCGGGTACTAAGATGCTTCAATTCCCCGCGTTCCCCTTCGCGGATGCGAATTACCTGGGTTTCCCCAGGTAGGGAGTCCCATTCGGGAATCCCGGGTTCAAAGGCTACATGCACCTAGCCCGGGCTTTTCGCAGCTTGTCACGCCCTTCATCGGCGTTATGAGCCAAGCCATCCCCTAGGCGGCGTCTAGTGTCCTGTCTCTACTGGAGCACTAGCTTGAATTGCGCTCTGTCTGGCCTATGCAGGGTCTCACAATCGCCTCATATGAGACAACTCAACCTCTTCACCCGTGAGCCTTGCCTCGCGGGCTGCATCGTGTTAGATGAATGGACCCGACGGGATTTGAACCCGTGGCCTCCCGCCTGCAAAGCGGGCGCTCTTCCAACTGAGCTACGGGCCCTATGGATGCTCTTCGCTCAATTTTCTAAGCGAAGAGTATAGACGAAACTCGATAGCCCTGGTGTCCAGCCAACTCCCTTTATTTTTTACTATTTCTCAGGAGGTGATCCAACCGCAGCTTCCGCTACGGTTACCTTGTTACGACTTCACCCCCCTCGCGAAACCCAGACTCGACATCGCCCAACGGACGATGCCTCGCCTCGACCTCACTCGGGTGGTGTGACGGGCGGTGTGTGCAAGGAGCAGGGACATATTCACCGCGCCGTAGTGAGACGCGATTACTAGGGATTCCGGCTTCACGAGGGCGAGTTACAGCCCTCGATCCGAACTACGACCGGGTTTAGGGATTTCCTCCTTCTTTCGAAGTCGGGACCCATTGTCCCGGCCATTGCAGTCCGCGTGTAGCCCGGGAGATTCGGGGCATACTGACCTATCGTCGCTCGCTCCTTCCTCTTGCTTGTCGCAAGCGGTCCCCCTAGTGTGACCGCCTTCCCCGAAGGGAATCGCTGACAACTAGGGGCACGGGTCTCGCTCGTTGCCTGACTTAACAGGACGCCTCACGGTACGAGCTGACGACGGCCATGCACCTCCTCTCGGCTCGTCCAGCAAAGTCGTTAGCTTGGCCTTCATCCTGCCGTCGCCCCCGGTGAGATTTCCGGCGTTGAATCCAATTAAACCGCAGACTTCACCCCTTGTGGTGCTCCCCCGCCAATTCCTTTAAGTTTCTACCTTGCGGTAGTACTTCCCAGGCGGCCCGCTTATCACCTTCGCTTCGGCACTGCACGCCCCCGTAGAGCGTGCAACACCTAGCGGGCAGCGTTTACGGCCAGGACTACCGGGGTATCTAATCCCGTTCGCTCCCCTGGCTTTCGTCCCTCACCGTCGGACACGCTCTGGTCGGACGCCTTCGCCACTGGTGGTCCCCCGGGGATTACAGCATTTCACCGCTACCCCCGGAGTACCTCCGACCTCTCTCGTTCCCAAGTTCTGCAGTATCCCTGGGAGGCCAACCGTTAACCGGGTGGATTTACCCAAGGACTTACAGAACCGGCTACGGACGCTTTAGGCCCAATAATAGTGGTCACCACTCAAGCTGCCGGTGTTACCGCGGCGGCTGGCACCGGTCTTACCCAGCTTTTATTCGCAGAGCTTTTTACACTCTGCAAAAGTCATACCCGAAGGCATGACACTTGGGGTCCCCCCGTCACGCTTGCGCGTATTGCGGAGTTTTCGCGCCTGCTGCGCCCCGTAGGGCCTGGGGCCTTTTCTCAGCCCCCATCTCCGGGCTCCACCTCCCAGTGCCCGTACCGATCTTAGGCTTGGTGGTCCGTTACACCGCCAACAACCTAATCGGCCGCAGGCCCATCCTCAGGCGCCGGAGCTTTGGGCAAAGACTCCTTCCAGATGTCTTTACCTATCAGGTATTATCCCCAGTTTCCCGGGGTTATCCCTGACCTGAGGGTAGGTTGCCCACGTGTTACTGAGCCGTCCGCCCTGGTCGCGAAGACCAGTCGACTTGCATGGCTTAGTCGAACCCCAATAGCAGTGACCTCCGGCAGGATCAACCGGAATTTAAAAGGAATTGGCTGGATTTCACCGCTATCGAGTTTACGTCGGACCCGAAGCTCGTTGTTCGAGTCTCCATTACGAGATGTACCATGGCCTTGGAGTACAACCCATCATAATCCGCGTTGCACGGCTTCCGGGCCGACGCCTCTGTGGCCATGCTCCAATAGTACCGGCAATTATAACGTTGTCAAATATAAAACTTTCCTATGGTTCCCGCCAATTGCCGAAGGGTGAACCATAGCTTGTGAGGCTCTCCCTAATGTCCAGGTTAACATGTAATATATTATTAAAAAACACTGGATAAGGCTTTCATAATGCCCAGGAGTAGCAAAATCTTACAAATAGCATAAGATGCTCTTTTCTACTCTACAGAAATCACCTTTTTTGATGAAAAGGGAGGATTATTAAGGAGATGACTTGAGATAATTGATCATTCAATATTGTTTTAAAAAAAAGGAAAGGTCCCGGGCAAAAGGGCCGCGACCGGGAATCGAACCCGGGTCAGGGGATCCACAGTCCCCTATTCTAACCACTAAACTATCGCGGCCATTTTAGGGATGGTTATCGGTTGCTGAAATAAAAGGTTTTTGATGTTACTATGGGCACTAAGGTTGACATGAGGCTAAATTACTGTCCTGTTTGTGGCTCCAAGGTCGATAAAGAGGTACTTAAGTGTGCCTCCTGTGGAACAGACCTACGAGGTTTTGCCAGCGCTAGATATGGCGGCGACTTTAGGGAGCAGCTCGAGAAAGTGATGAAGGACCTTGTGGAGCAGAATGAAGAAACCCTCAGGAAAATGGCTGAGAAAATGGCCAAGGGTGAGCTTACACCCGGGGGTATGTTCTTCTCTGTTGAAATAAGAGACGGAAAACCCATTATCAAAAGCGGGACTCTTGAGGAATTTCAGAAGATCATGGAGAACTCTCCTTTGCCTGCCTTCCTAAAAGATATGATGAGAAAGCATAACTACAGTCTCGAATTCAGGGAGGCGGAGGCAAGAATAAGGGAAGACCCGGGAGGGAAAGTGATCTACGTCCCTATGCCTGGAGTTGAGAGAATGGAGGACGTGGAGATAAATAAAAGAGACAACAGCTTGGAGATAGCCGGGAAAAGTTCCAAAACAGTCTACTTTACCCAGGTATCCCTGGATCGCGGCGATACAATTGTCAGAGCAAACCTCGACGGAGGCGTTCTCAGGGTTACAGTGAAGAAGCCCTAGTCGGCGATATCTATTTTTCTCCCCCTCTGAGGTCTTGGTTTTTTCTGAAGAATAACTTCCAAAACACCGTTTTTGAATGAGGCTCTGGCGCTGTCTGGCTCCACTTTTTCCTCAAAGGAGAGCCGTTTTCTGAACCTTGTTTTGCCAGTGGTCTTTATCTCCAGCCAGTCTTCCCCGGCGTTCAGCTCGATCTCTTCTTTAGCCGCACCAGGCAGCTCGGCGGCCACGATGTACCGCTCTTTCTCGTCTATTACGTCTACGAAGGGCTCTCTTTCGCCGGTGAGAATGGGCTCGAAACCCTCCTTTGTGGGCCTTATGTTGCCGAACTCCTTGATCACTGGCTCTTCTCCGGGACGGTGGGTATAGCTGAATCCCCAGTAAAAAGGCCCGTATTCCTTTATTCTTCCCCTGGGAGTGTCAACCTCCCTTACAAGGTCCTCTGGCAGGCTGGCCTCAAACCTCTCAAACTCTTTCCTCAGCTCCTCGAAGGGATCGGTTATGGAGAAAGGCCTGCCCGAGAAGAGGCTCATGTTTTTCTCCATATCCCGAAGCATCTTGTCTATTAAATCAAAGATTGACGGCCTTTTTTTCATGCCATCCCTCCTACATTCCTCTCGCCCTTTCGAAGAATGGAAGACCCTTCTCTTTTTCACGGATCGTCAATACCGGGCACGGGGCATGGGAGATAACTGAGGCGGCGACGCTGCCTAACAAGCGCTTTGTGCCTGTCGCCCCCTTAGTGCTCATCACTATGAGGTCTACACTTTCATTGGCAGCGGCTTTAATTATCTCATCCGCCGGTGAACCAGATGTCACTATTGATCTAGCCTTAAGCCCCGCCTTCTCCGCCGCCTTAACTATCTTATCCACGCTGGCCTTTGCCAGATCATTTTTCAGATCCTCTATTATTTGAGCGCCCTCCGCTGCACCGGTTCCTGTGTAGCAGGAGGACTCAAAGGGTGCAGCAAGCACGTAGATGGTGACAATCTCCGCACCTTTATGTTTGCCAAGTTCGATCGCTGGCTCCAATGCGGTTTCAGCCAGCTCTGACCCATCTGTCGGAACCAAAATTTTCTTAACATTCCATGTCATTCAAACAACCCCCCATAGATTACTTAACCGTCTGTGAATATATATTTTATTCTAACCTATTCTTCTAGTATCCCAAACCTTTTTAAAGGAGGTCTTCCCAAGGCTAGTGGTGCCATGTCTCTTTCCATGTATAAAAGCATAGCTAAAGCCTGGAACAGGCCGAAGGCGAGCTACGTTAAAGAGCTCCTGAGAGAACGCCTGATAGAGTGGAGGCGAGGCAGAAGTGTTGTCAGACTCGACCATCCCACCAGGTTAGATCGCGCCAGGGCCCTGGGTTTCAAGGCAAAACCAGGGATAATAGTCGTTCGCTCAAGAATCAGGCGGGGCGGCAGAAGGAAAGAGAGAGTAAACGCCGCAAGAAAACCAAAGAAGATGGGTGTCAAAAAGTACACCCCCAAGAAAAGTCTTAGGTGGATTGCGGAGGAGCGCGCCCAGCGCAGGTATCCTAATCTAGAGGTTCTCAATTCATACTGGGTAGGGGAGGATGGCAGGTATAAATACTACGAGGTAATCCTCGTTGACCCATCGCATCCATCAATTAAAAACGACAAGAACCTTAAATGGATAGTTGAAAAACAGCATAAAGGCAGAGTATTCAGGGGTCTCACTTCCGCTGGAAAGCATTCCAGGGGCCTGAGGAATAAGGGGAAAGGGGCTGAGAAAATACGGCCCAGCATAAGAGCAAATAAGGGTCGGGGCAAGTAGGACTCCCGCAGGTTGCTATGCGCTTTATAGATCTTCACGTTCATTCCAATCTTTCAACAGGGGCAGATTCTCCTGAGAAGATGCTAGAGCACGCCGGAGCCCTTAAGGTGACCCTGGGGCTCTGCGATGGAGCCAGAGGGGATTATCCCTCAGGTATCGAGCTCTCACCCACAAGTCGCCGAGATCTCAGGCAGAAACTCGGGAAAAAACTTGATTATGCCGTAGTTTGCGGAGGCAGCTACAGGATAAATAGGCTTGCAGTAGCCGAGTCCAGGGTTGATATCCTGGCGCATCCAGACCTAGGCAGGAGAGACTCTGGGGTGGATGCCATAGTGGCCAGAGCCGCGGCAGAGAATAAAGTAGCCCTCGAGGTCAACCTTGGCAGAATAATAAACACCTCCGGGACCGGGAGGGTTTACGTCCTGAGAAACATTAAAAAAACCCTTATGCTCGCTAGAAAGTACGGAGCACCTCTGATCGCGTCGACCGGAGCTGAGTCCTGGATAGGCCTCAGGGGTGGAGACGGGGTTTATAGTCTCCTCCGAATGATAGGATTTCAAGAAGATGAGGCCCTCGACGCCATGGTTACGGTGCCGGCGAAGATCCTGCGAGGGGAGATGAAATGAGGATAAAGGCCCTGCCCTCGTCGCTAAGGACAAAGAAACGCTATGTCGCATTTAAGGTTTATTCCCAGGAGCCGGTTACGAGGGATGACGTGGTTCGGGCGATTTGGAAGGAAACCCTGGGTTTTCTCGGGGAGAATAAGGCCAGCGAGCTTGAAATGTGGGTTCTGGACTACGACAATGGAAGCCAGCAGGGGTTTCTAACGTGCGCCCATACGAGTGTAGAGGCCGTTAAGGCATGCCTCACCCTGGTTAACTCTGTTCAAGACAAGAAGTTCATGGTTCACGTATTAGGGGTGTCGGGCACAGTAAAGGCTTTAAATAGGAAGTTCTTAAATAAGGTAAAAAAGTAAGGAGGCTATAGAATGCAACCGTTACCCAGCATGGGCTACGACAGGGCTATAACCGTCTTCAGCCCAGATGGCAGGCTGTTCCAAGTCGAGTACGCTAGAGAAGCTGTTAAAAGGGGCACAACGTCACTGGGGATAAGATACAAAGATGGTATTGTCCTGGCGGTGGATAAGCGCATAACCAGTAAGCTCGTTGAGGCAGAGTCAATAGAGAAAATTTTCCAGATAGATGAAAATATTGGCGCTGCCACCTCAGGCTTGGTGGCCGACGCAAGAGTTTTGATTGATAGGGCGAGATTAGAAGCCCAGGCAAATAGGATAACCTACAACGAATCAATCGATATAGAGATCCTTGCTAAAAAAATATGCGATTTCAAGCAGCTTTACACCCAGCATGGAGGTGTCAGGCCCTTCGGCATCGCCCTCTTATTGGCTGGCGTGAACAAGTCTCCAAGGCTCTTCGAAACCGATCCCAGCGGAGCCCTTATCGAGTATAAGGCGACCGCTATAGGGGCTGGGAGAGCCACGGCAATGGAGATATTTGAGGAGAAGTACAGAGAAGACATGGGCAAGGATGAGGCCATTGAGCTAGCTCTCAAGGTGATGAAGGAAGTCACTGAGGGAAAGATAAGTGAGGAAACCATCGAGGTTGCTGTAATCGAACTTGAAACAAAATTGTTCAAAAAGCTTTCTCCGAAGGAGGTTAAAACGTACATCGAAAAGGTTAAGGGGTGATCCCCCTGGTCAGCCTGGAAAAAGCGGTTATCGCCAGGCTCGACACCCATGGAGAGCGTTTTGAGGTTCTCGTGGATCCAGACCTGGCGGTAGAATTTAAGCGCAAAGGAGAACCAGATATTTCCCAGGTACTTGCTGTGGAAACTATCTTCAAGGACGCCAGAAAAGGTGCCCGGGCGTCCGAGGAGCGGATGCGGGAGATATTCGGCACCACCGAATCATTAAAGGTTGCAGAGAAGATATTAAAAAAAGGCGAGATACAATTTACCACGGAGCAGAGAAGAAAGCTAATGGAGGCAAAGAAGAAAAAACTCGCCTCCATTATCTCGAGAAACTCCATCAACCCACAAACAGATGCTCCTCATCCCCCCCATAGGATAGAACAGGCCCTTAAAGAAGTGAGGTTCCATGTTGATCTGTCAAAGCCAGCGGAAGACCAGGTGCAGAAAGCGGTTAAGGCCATCAGGGGTCTTCTCCCTATTCGATTTGAGGTGCGCAGAGTGGCTGTAAAAATTCCTGGACAATACGCTGGCAAGGCTTATTCGGTGATAAAAAGCTTTGGAGACGTTAAGAAGGAAGAATGGCAGAAGGATGGCTCTTGGCTCCTCCTTATGGAAATTCCGGCTGGCGTAGTGGAGGAGTTTTTCAGGGATCTTAATGCCTTGACTAAGGGGGAAGCTGAGACCAAGATACTCAGGAAGGACTTAGGATGAAGGATAATCTCTCACGCAGGATGGTCATTCCCGGCGAAGTCGTCGCCGAGGGCGACGTTAACCTGGGAAGCGGCGTATATAGGGAGGGGGATAAAGTATGCGCCAGCATTATGGGTCTCTTGGAGAAGCGGAAGAGCTTCGTAAAGGTTATTCCCCTCACCGGGAGGTACATCCCTAAAGTTGGCGACTTTGTCATAGGTAAAGTAACGGATGTAAACTTGACCCATTGGTATGTGGATATAAACTCTGCCTACAACGCGATACTGAATCCCAGGGACTACTTTAGAGATATCGACGCCTTCCAGACAAGCCTACTCAAAATCCTTGCCCCCGGAGATATGATATTCGCTGTTGTTCGGGAGATAACTCCGACAAAAAAAGTATATATCGCCATGACCAATAGGGGGGCGCGCCTTCTGAGAGGAGGACGATTATTGACCATAAACCCTGCCAAAGTTCCCAGGGTAATTGGAAGGAAAAGCTCAATGATCTCCATGATCAAGAAGGAAGTTAAGTGCAGCATCCTTGTTGGACAGAACGGTAGAATATGGATTAAAGGTAAGCCGGAGCTTGTGGAGATAGCTGTAAAGGCTATTAAGAGGATTGAGAGGGAGGCTCACTTGTCCGGTCTTACTGATTCCATAAAAAGCATGATAATTGAAGAGAGGGAAAAGCTATGAAAATAGGGCAACCCGAGAAATTCATAATAGACGGGAAAAGACTCGATGGTCGAAAGCCTGATGAAATGAGGGAGGTGAAGATTCAGGCAGGAGTCTTGAAGCGGGCGGATGGCTCTGCGTTAGTGGAGTGGGGTGGCAACAAGGTTATCGCCGCCTGCTACGGACCCCGGGAAGTGCATCCCAGACATCTAGCGAAAAGCGATAAGGCTATTTTGAGGTGCACTTACAATATGGCCCCCTTCTCTGTCTCTGACAGAAAACGTCCCGGGCCTGACAGGAGGAGTGTGGAAATATCTAAGGTAACCCGCTTAGCTCTGGAGCCGGTTATATTTACAAATCTCTATCCAAGGACCACTATAGATGTCTTTATAGAGGTTCTCCAAGCTAACGCGGGGACAAGGTGCACAGGAATAACCGCCGCCTCTGTGGCCCTTGCCGATGCGGGGATACCTATGAGGGATCTTGTCCCGGCATGCGCTGCGGGCAAAGTAGGTGGCGAGGTCGTTCTTGATCTTTTTGACATAGAGGACAACTATGGAGAGGCTGACCTCCCCGTGGCATTGATACCGAAGAACAATGAGATAACCCTGCTCCAGATGGATGGAAACTTCACCAAAAAAGAATTTGAGAAGGCCCTGGACCTCGCTATACAGGGATGTATGAAGATATACGAGCTTCAGAAAGGAGCCTTGAGAGAGAGGTACGGAGGTGAGTAGAATGGAGGAGATAGTCTCAGAGATAAAGAAAGATTATATAGCCTCTCTCCTCGATCAGGGGAAACGCCAGGACGGCCGAGGATTTGACGATTACAGAGAGATAATCGTGGAAAAAGGCATCTCTAACAAGGCAGAGGGTTCCGCCCTGGTTAGAATAGGAGATACCCAGGTGATGGTCGGGGTAAAGCTAGCAGTTGGAGAGCCCTTCCCAGACATGCCTGATTCCGGAGTGCTCACAACCAATGCTGAGCTGATACCTCTTGCTTCGCCGACATTTGAGAAGGGACCGCCGGATGAGAACACCATAGAGCTTGCTAGGGTTGTGGATCGAGGAATAAGGGAGTCGGGCTGCATAGACTTGGAGAAGCTGTGCATTGCAGAGGGAGAAAAGGTCTGGATCGTCTTCGTGGACATCCATGTTCTTGACTATGACGGCAACCTTTTCGATGCATCATCTCTTGGATCCATAGCGGCTCTCCTGGACACCCGTCTTCCAAAGATTGAAGACGGCAGAATTCTCTATGGCGAGAAAACCAGGAAAAAGCTCCCAGTAGTTGACAAACCTGTGGAGACGACCTACGCCAAGATAGGGAACAACATAATCCTGGATCCGTCCTTGGACGAAGAGCTTGTAATGGATGCCAGGCTAACGGTGGCTACAACTGAAAAAGGCGAGATATGCGCTATGCAGAAAGGCGGCGCCGGGACCTATACTAGGGAGGAAATCCTTGATATAGTCTCCAGAAGCATTGATAAAGGAAAAGAACTGAGAAAGTACCTTTAGGGTGGAGAAATGGGAACGAAAAGAGTCGGCAGCGCGGGCAAGTTCGGGGTACGCTACGGTATGAGGCTCAGGCGAAAATGGCTTGAGGTGGACAAGAAACAGCGGACTCTTCATGAGTGTCCTGTTTGCAGAAGGAAAAGCGTGAAAAGGCTTTCAACTGGGATTTGGGGATGCAGAAAATGCGGAACAAAGTTTGCTGGAGGAGCGTATCTTCCCCACACCAACATAGCCAAAACCGTAGAGAGAGTTGTTAAGAGAGTTTCGGAGGAAGAAAATGTACAGATGCGGGAAGTGCCGGAAACAAGTGGACCTGAAGCCTGAGGACCCCACCAGGTGCCCCTTCTGCGGTTACAAGATTCTCTACAAAGAGAGGCCCAAAGTAGTTAAGAGGGTCAGATCAGAATGATAACCGCGGAGGTGGAGATAACCATGGACTCTCCTGTAGAGAGCAGGGTTATCTATCACGCCCTTAAGCCTGAAATATCCACACCCATCCTCAGAGGGATAGCCATGAACTATCATGGAAGGGACCTGAGGTTCACCTTCCAGAGCCCGGATACCGCATCCATGAGAGCTTCCATAAACTCTGTTCTAAGGTGGGTACGAACCTCTATGTCGATTTGTAAGCTAGTTAGGAGGGATTAAAAAGTGGAGCAGATACCCCCCAAGATCCAGAATCAACTCCTTCAGTTTCAACAGATCCAGCAACAGGCCCAGGCCATAGCCAGCCAGAGGTTTCAGCTGGAGCTACAGCTAAAAGAAGTTGAGCGATCCCTTGGCGAGGTGAATAAACTCGACGACGACGCGGAGATTTATAAGAGCGTTGGAGCTATTCTCCTCAGAAGCACCACGCCGGCGGTAAAGGAAGAGTTAACAGAAAAAAAAGAGACCCTGGAGCTGCGCATAAAGACCCTGAAAAAACAGGAAGATAAGGTTCAGCAGCGCCTCAGGGAGATGCAGCAGAAAATCAGGCAGGAACTTAAATCAGCTGGGCCCGGGATCGGCGGCGCCGGATAGGTATGGAGATACTCAAGAACCAAAAGGGCAGCGCACTGATACTCTGCCATCAAATCGCTGATCCGGACTGTATCTGCAGTGCCCTCGCGCTGAAAGAAGGCCTGCGCCAGATAAATCCTGACCTAAGGATAAATCTCGGGACTGCGGAAAGCCTTTCCTCCGCATCCCGCAGGATTCTCAGGAGATACGAGGGGTCAGCCGAGGTAAATCCGTCCCTTGAAAGCGATTTATTGATAATTCTTGACACATCCTCTTTTGGTCTTCTCAGCCCACTAGATGAGGATATAAAGAAGTATAAGGGCAGGATCATTGTAATAGATCATCATGTCCCAAATCAACTCTTGGCCTATGCGGATGACGGCCTCGTCGATCCCGAGGCAACCTCAACATCTGAAATCGTGTACAAATTGCTACGCGACCTGGGCGTGAAAATAGAGGGACTTATCCCGAAATATATATTAGCGGGCATTCTATGCGATACAAGATGCCTTCGATTCGCCTCATCCGGTGCTGTTAAAATTGTATGCCAACTTCTGGACAAGGAGGGCGTGGATTACGATGAGGCAGTGGCTCTAATTGTTGATTCAGAGGATCTAGGGGAGAGAATGGCCAGGTTAAAAGCTGCACAGAGAATGGTCATTCATCGGGCTGGAAAGTATATAATAACAACCTCCGAGGTAAGCTCTTTCGCTGCCGCATCTGCAAATGCTTTGATCGCCCTGGGAGCGGACTGCTCCTTCGTTGCAGGAATTGAGAACGATGAGATAAGGATCTCGGCCAGAGCATCTAAGGAATTTATGACATCGACCAAGATCCACCTGGGCAGGGATGTCATGGCCAAGATTGGGGATCTGCTGGATGGCAGCGGAGGCGGACTCAGAGGAGCTGCTGGGGCCCGAGGTAAAAAAGGAGATTTGAGCTCAGCCCTTCAAAAGTGCGTTTCTATTGTTAAGGATTTGTTAAAAAAGACTGATAGGCCATGACTGAGAGGCGCGGTAATTTTAGAAGCATCCTTGAGAAGCAGGGATATGGGATAATCGGCGGACACAGCGCCGTGAAGGTGTGCCACTGGACGAAAGAGAAGCTTGTCAACGGAAGGGCATGCTATAAATCCAAGTTCTATGGGATAGCATCTCACAGATGCCTCCAGATGACGCCCAGCGTTGTCTGGTGCGAGCATCGATGCCTGTTTTGTTGGCGTCCCATGGAGCATATGCATGGGCCCAAAATGGACCTGGAGGAATACGATGAGCCCTCGTTTATAGTCGAAGAGAGTATCAATCAGCAGAGAAGGCTGCTCTCAGGCTATTGGGGGGATAAACGTGTGGATTCCCGGAGGATAGGGGAGGCCTTCGAGCCGCGCCATGCGGCCATCTCTCTGTCAGGGGAGCCCACTGCGTATCCCTACATCGACGAGCTTATAAAAGAATATCACAGACGTGGCTTCACCACTTTTTTGGTTACAAATGGTCAGAACCCAGACGCCCTGGAGAAATGCGATCCCACTCAGCTCTATATCTCTTTGATTGCCCACGACAAAGAGTCCTACAAGAAAATAAATGTGCCCCTTTATAGAGACGGATGGGACAGGCTAAACCAGTGCCTGGAAATTATGTCGGAAAAGAAATGTCGGAAAGTTCTCAGAATCACCCTAGTGAGGGGGTACAACCTCGAGGAACCTGAGAAGTTCGGGAAACTAATCTTAAAGGCAGACCCTGACTATGTTGAACCCAAGGGTTATGTCCATGTGGGCTATTCAAGAAAAAGGCTTAAAAGAGAGCATATGCCCACATACGATGAGGTAATGAGGTTCGGGAAGAGGATTGGAGAGGCGATAGGCTACTCCGTGGCTGATTCCTCACGGGCAAGCAAGGTCGTGCTTCTCTCCAGGGGGATCCGCTGAAAAATTTTATAAAACGATAGAGCCATGTAGATAAGGGCGTAGAGTCGTGGCAGACAAGGCCTTTATCAAATTTACATTTGGGATTTTCTTAATCTCCTTAGCCAGCCTCACCTTCGAGGTTGCCCTGAGCTATGAGTATGCATTCATGTTCTGGTTTGCCGTTTCCTTTATCGTTATAACCATAGCCATGTTCGGTCTAGGGATAGGTAGCGTATTGGGGTACTTTCACTTTAAGAGGAAACCAGAGAGATACCATGAAAGCCTGTACTCCTCTTCCATCGCCCTGGGATTGGCCATGACCATGGCCCTGGCTGTGACCGCTTTCCTCAGCAGAAGCGGACCAATCTCGGGGGCCACTGGTATAGGGTTTGATCCCAAGTATGGTCTCGGGGTCCTCGCTATTCTGGCAGCGGCCGTTGTGCCATTTGTGTTCTCAGGTTTTATTTTGAGCATGGGGCTGAGCTATCCCACAGAAAACAGGAGAAGAATATCATATATTTACTTCGCTGACCTCATAGGCGCCGGCATAGGGAGCTTCCTCATAACTGCTTTTCTACCCTTCACGGGGGTGGAGAAGGTGATCCTCCTTTGCAGCCTGCTGTCCCTCCTGGCAGCGCCTATGTTCCTTAAAGCATCAATGATTAAACCAGGATTCGTATTGTCTATTATTTTCATCTCACTGTTAATCGTCCTCCCCGCAGGGAATCAACTGATGCCCGAGCCCAGTGGAGACAAATTTCTGAGCAAGCTCAAAGAGAAGGGAGTGGAGGTTCTGCACACCGAGTGGACTGCTGTTTCTAGAGTGGATGTGGTTAGATACAGGGAAGGAGAGCTCATCAGGTTCATAGAAAACGCGGAGTATCCTATCACCGTTTCCCACGGCAACCCTGAATCCCCCGGGGTTATACAGGACCCCAGGTATCTGATGTTTTTCTTCAAACCGTCAAGCATGCTCGCCATAGGGTCCGGGGGAGGCGTAGAGGTGACCATGGCATTACGGGCAGGGGTGGAGAAGATCGTTGGAGCAGAGATAAACCCCTTTGTCATAGAGTACATGACCAATGACTTGCACGAGTACTCCCGTGGGATATACACCCGGCCAGAGGTTGAGGTTTACATCGAAGACGGCAGAACCCTTGTTCACAGAATAAAGGACTCCTTCGACCTCATAGAAAACGGCGTTTTGGGCAGCAGTGGATTGGTGGTGCCGTCCACCTCCGTCATGGCCTTTCAAGACGCCTATGTGTACACGATAGAGGCAAACATAGATTACTGGAACAGGATGTCTCCCGAGGGCGTCACAGTCACCATAATTTACGGACTCCTTGATGACTATAACTCCATAGACTCTTCTATGGGTGTGACCTACCTTCTCCTCAGGCAGTACTATACCGTCAGGGAAGCCCTCTCCAGGATAGGTGTTGACCCTGAGAAACACATGATGATTTTCAGGTACGAGCAGGAGGCAGGAAATCTTCAGGCCTCCATGGCCCAGGCAGAGTACACCTTCATATTCAAAGAGTCTCTTACAGAGGAGAAATCAAAGACTTTTATCAGGGAAGCGGAGAAATATGGCCTAGAGGCATTGTATGCGCCCTACTATGAAGACAGCATTGATTTTGATTATTATGCAAAATCTCTGCCCGCGGAAAGAGATGTTTCACCCGCCCTTGATGACAGGCCCTTCTTCTATTTCACTTATAAAGGCGCCCCCAAGGAGATGTACCTCTTTTTCGCCTTTCTCCTCCTAGCCACGTACCTATTTATTATTCGCCCTATAGCGAAGAAGCAGAGACTAGACCTCACCAGAGGCTCTGCCTTACTCCTGGTCTACTTCACCTGCCTAGGCATAGGATACATCTTAGTTGAAATAACCCTGATTCAAAAGCTGGTCCTTTTCCTCGGACAGCCAAGATATGCCTTTCAAGTAGTGCTTTTTAGTATGCTCGTCTTCTCCGGATTGGGAAGTTTCTGGACAGGATATGCCATACGAAGAAACACGCATCAATGCCTTGGTAAGGTGCTTATCTTAACAGTTCTCGGCATCGGAGCCGCGTTCTATCTTCTGCCAAAGCTGATATACGAAATGATGCATCTCGAGATCTGGGTCAAGGTCCTGTTGAGCATCCTTTTTCTGGCTCCTCTAGCTTTCGTGATGGGGATGCCCTTTCCCCTTGGTCTCAGACTTGTGAGCGCCATGAGAAAGGAGTACGTCATATGGATGTTCGGTTTAAACGCCAGCGGGTCAGTGCTGGGCTCGGTTATGGCGATGATGGTTGCTATGAGCATGGGATTTTCTTCTGTTCTGGCTTTAGGGGCCGGGGTCTATCTCATTGGCCTGACATCCATGTTCTTGTTGGGCAGGAGGGGTAGGATATGAAGAAGATACTCATCCTAGCAACCTTCCTAGTTCTCTATCTCGGGGTTTATTATGCCGATCCTATTCTAAAAGAAACCTCCATCTTTGCCCATTCCAAAATAGCCGGTCTCCCAGTTTTAGAAACGAATGAAAAAGAACTTTGGATAGAGGTCCATGATGTGTCCCCTGGCTATAAGGAAAAACTGGATGAGGTTTTAGATATCCTGGAAGCTCATCCCAAGGCCTATTCCAAGGCAGTGCTGTTCGTGATTCCAAACCACGGGGGCAATACCCCCCTCCACACATACCCAGAATTTATTGAGAAGCTGAAAGCATTAAAGCAGAAGGGATACGTCATAGGCCTCCATGGATACACCCACAAGCGTCCCATGACTCGACCTGAATTTGAAACCACCAAGGAGATGGCCGAGACCCTTCTCCAGAAGGGACAGGGAGAGTTCAATGCCTCGAACTTAGTGTTCCCCTCTTATTTTCTCCCCCCTGGTTGGCAGACATCTAGGGAGGTAGACAGGGTTCTCAGGGACCGGTTTGACTATATCTATTATTACTACTTCATTGTCTCGCCTCAGGGGATTATCCCCAGCCAGTCCCTGGAATATGTTTGGCATGGATACAGCTATAAGGCCATTGAAAGAGCTCAGGATGACTATACATCTCTCAAGGGCGTTGTCAGGCTAACTGTTCACCTTGGAGCTATAAACACCCCCGAAGGACTAGAGTTTCTCGACAGATATCTGGGCTGGGTGGAGGAAAAAAGTAATATATCCGGGGCTTAAACAGGATGCATGGATTTAAGCAGTATACTGGGCAAGATAAAAGAAGAGCTCGACGAAAAAGACCGACGGAGAGAAGAGGTCTTCGCTATTGCCCGGGAAGTTAGGCGAGTATCCACGAAAGCTATACGGGAGATACACAAGGAGAACTTCGAAGCAGCAGAGAGGCTGTTGTTAAAAATCAAGGAGATGGTTAAGAGCCTCGGTCAACCTGATAGATCATTCACCTTTATCCAGGATGCTCTCCAGGAGTATGCCGAGGCCTCTCTTACCTATGCATTTATCAAGAAAACTGTTCCTCCCACCCCTGAGGAACTGGGAATCCCGTCTGAGGCTTATATCCTGGGGCTGGCGGATACCATAGGAGAGATCAGGCGGCATATTCTTGACGACATGCGCAAGGATCGCTACGAGAATCTGGAGGAGTATCTCGACATATTGGACGAGCTCTACCATGGAATAATGGCCTTTGACTATCCAAGCGCCATTTTACCCATAAGGCGCAAGCAAGACATCGCCAGGCTACTCCTCGACAAAACCAGGGGGGAGGTTACTCTGGCATTAAAGCTCGTTAAACTAGAAAAAAAGCTGGAGGAAGCAGATGGTGAAGTGGAACAGCAAAGAAGTGGCTGAGAAAGCGAGCAGGGACTTCGAGGCCGCGTGGATCGATACAGCTGAGCTCCTGCCCAAGAGCAGAAAAAGACCCCTCGCGCCAGTAAAAGGAAAACCGCATGTCCTTTTCGAGACCCTCCAGCAGTTAAGACAGGCATATCTCCACATAGGCTTCGAAGAGGTTGTTAATCCCGTGTTCATTGAAGACAAGGAGGTTAGGAGACAGTTCGGGCCAGAGGGATACGCAATCCTCGATAGATGCTATTACCTCGCTGGACTGCCGAGGCCTGACGTGGGGCTCAGTGAGGAGAAAGTAAACCAGATGAAAAAGCTGGGTGTAAAACTTAAAGACGCCGAAGACCTTCAAGATGTGCTTCACCGCTATAAGAAAGGAGAATTCGGGGGAGACGACCTGATATATAAACTCGCAGAGGTCTTAGATGTCGACGACTCAACGGCGGTCCGGGTCCTAGACAAGGTTTTCCCAGAGTTCAAGGCCCTGATCCCTGAGCCCGGCAGCCTCACTCTGAGGTCTCATATGACCAGCGCGTGGTTTCTCACCCTAGAGAAACTTGTACCACGGAAGCCTCTCCCCATAAGGCTGTTCTCCATAGACAGGTGTTTCCGCAGAGAGCAGCAGGAGGACCAGTTTCACCTTAGGAGTCATCACTCAGCAAGCTGTGTCATAGTAGACGAGGAGGCCTGTGTGGAAGATGGAAAGGAAATCTCTAGGCTACTCCTGAGGAGATTTGGTTTCCAGGATTTTAAGTTT
>JALUUU010000226.1 GCA_027021185.1 archaeon
AGGCCTGGCGGACATGCAGATCACCTCCTCTGAGAGGTAGACCGCTTCCTCGATGTCGTGGGTGACGAATATCACTGTCTTCTTTTTCTCGTACCAGAACCTCTCTAGCTCCTCCTGCAGAAGGCTCCTGGTGCTCCAGTCCAGGGAGCTGAAGGGCTCGTCGCACAGCACCAGAGTCGGGTCCAGGGCGAGGACTCGCGCCATGGCCACCATCTGTTTCTGGCCTTCCGAGAGCTCAGCAGGGTACTTGTTGGCGAAACTCTCCGCTCCTATGGCTTTGAGCCACTGGTTCCCTATGTTCTTCACCTCGTCCTTGGACAACCCGGTGTTCTCCAGGCCGAAGTAGACGTTCTCCTTGGCGGTCATCCAGGGAAACAGCCTTACGTCTTGGTAGATGACAGATCGCCGCCAGTCAGTGTTGCGGTAAACCCGTTCTCCGTCAAAGTAGAGGTCTCCCTCCTGATAACCCTCCAGGCCGGCGGCTATTTTCAGGAAGGTTGTCTTGCCGCATCCCGAGGGGCCTATGATGGAGACGAATCTTCCTCTGTCTATCTCCAGGTTTACGTTGTCCAGGGCCCATATATCGGGGGGATAAATCTTGGTGAGCTTTTCAGCTTTTAATAGGGCACCGTTGCTATGCAACTTTCATCGCCTCCACGAAGGCTTCTCTGACCTTATTAACATAGTCGGCGCATTTCTCGCTGAAGCGCAGATTGGGAACCTCCCACCTCTTCTCGGGCAGGTCTATCTCGAAGGTTTCGTATATCTTGGAGGGCTTGGCGCTCATGACATAAACCCTCTGAGAGAGGTAGACCGCCTCCTCGAGGAGGTGGGTGACGTACAGCACCGTGGGCTTTTTCTCGTGCCACAGTTTGAGGAATTCATCGGCGATGGCGTTTCTAGTTATCAAGTCCAGTCCTCCTAGAAGCTCGTCGCAGAGGAGCACTTTCGGCTGATTAACCATCATCATGGCTATGGTGGCTCTGCGCTGCATTCCGCCTGAGAGCTCGTAGGGCCACTTATCTGCGAATTTGGCGAGGCCGAAGGATTCAAGCCACTTCGTAGCCTCTCTTTCAGCCTCCACTTTTTCGACTCCCCTGGATATGGGGCCGAAGGTGACGTTGTCGATGATCTTCAGCCACGGAAACAGGAGGGTTTCCTGGAAAATCATTCCAACCTTCGGATGAGGCTTGCTGACCTCCTCTTCCAGGATCTTGATTTTCCCGGCATCCGGCTGGTCCAGGCCGGCGATGAGGCGCAGTAGGGTGGATTTTCCGCAAGCCTGAGGGCCGACGATGGATACGAACTCGCCCTCGTTTACCTCCATGTCCACGTTTTCCAGAACGACTTTTCCGTTTCCGAGTTTTTTAACACCTGTGACTTCCACTGCTTTCATTGCTCTCACCCGATTCTCCTCTGCCACCGCAGCAGCTTTGACTGAACTATGTCGAAGCCGAAGGTTATCCAGAAGAATACCCAGAAGGATATCAGCAGTATGGCGGCTACGACTTTATCGAAGTAGCCCACGTCGAAGTAATACATTAGATAGAAGCCGAGGCCTGTGTGCGCCCCCACCATTTCTCCTGCTGTCAGGAGGACGAAGGACAGCACCAGGCCTATTAGGGAACCGGCTAGTATGGAAGGCATGGCAGCAGGTAGGACGACTTTAAAGAGGATTCTCTTCTCATCTGCTCCGAGAATCCTGGCGAACTCTATCAGCCTCTTATCTATATTGTAGACACCGAACATGGTGTTGATCACGATGGGCCAGAATGCTCCGATGAATATCATGAATACGATGGCGCCGTTGATGGAGGGGAACACGGCTATTGCGTATGGCAGGTATACCACCGGAGGTATGTGGGCGGTTACTTTCGCAATGGGATAGGACACTGAGAACGCGCGGAGATTGCTTCCCCCCCATACTCCCAGGGGGATTCCCAGTACCAGGGCAAGGATGTAGCCTGTGAAGGCGCGAATAATAGATGCCTTGGAGCTCTCATAGGTCAGGAAGTCTATATCTGTTATAAAGACCTGGAAAACATTGTTGGGAGAGGGAAAGCTGTGAGGCCTCAAGTATCCGAGTTTTCCAACTAGCACCAGCCATAGCAGCAGGAACACCCCGAAGATCAGGGAAACGTTGACCACGGTCTTCACCCGGACGTGGGGCTGCTTTTTGAAGTGGTAGCCATAGGTCACGTAGATCAGTAGTAGGGTGAAGAATAGCAGGAGGGCTCCGTTGAACACCTCCTTGGGCTGATCCGGCCGATTCGCGGCATCCGGTAGTGCCAGGTTGAGGAGCACTATCAGGGGGAATATCGCGATGCTCCCGTAGAATATCAGTCCTTCTCTTGCCATGTTACCAAGCTCCTTTTTTCTGCCACTTCAGCAGCCTGTCCTGCATCCTGTCGGATATGGCTGTCCATATCACAACCACGAACCCGATCAGAAGGATGGCGGCTATGATTTTATCATAGTAGAAGAGGTCGGCGAAGTATAGCACATACCAGCCTAGTCCGGGGATGTCGTGGGACCCGCCTATTCCCTCTGCTACCGCCAGGACTATGAAGGCCAGCACCAGGCCTATGAATAAGCCGGCGTAGATGGAGGGTAGGGAGCCGGGAAGAAGGACTTTGGTGTAAAGCCTTCTTTCACTGGCTCCCAGGGTATTGGCGGCCTCAATGTACCTGTAGTCTAGGTTGCGAACCCCGTAAACAGTATTGACGTATATGGGCCAGAATGCGCCGATGAATATCACAAATTTCACAGCCAGGTCGATGTTTGGCAGGAGTTCGATGGCGTAGGGAACGAAGATTATGGGAGGAATGGGGGCCACCATTTTAGCCACGGGATAGGCTACTCTGTCGTGGATCTTGGTATGTCGGCCGACAAAGAGCCCAAGGGGGATAGCTAGAATGGTGGCCACCACGTATCCCTCGACGAGACGCCAGATGGTATCACTTGTACTTCTCACCACGAGGAGCTGGAAGTCGGATCGGTATACGTCAAATACGGTGTTTGGGGACGGATACCTTAGCGGGTCGAGAAATCCGAGTTTTCCTACGATGACCAGCCAGAGGAAGAAGAACATGCCGAATATTACCGAGAGGTCCATCACTGTCTGTACTCTCTGCTTGCTCTGCTTGCCCATTATATGGCCGTATATAAAGAATCCAAGGATAGCTGCGAAGAAGATCGCCATTATAATGTTGAACACTAGTTTCGGCTGGTCTGGACGATTGGCGGCGTCAGGGACGAAAATATTCACCAATAGGGTTATCAAAAACAACGACACAATGGCTGAGTATTTTATTGTGGAGTTCATACAATCTCTCCGTTTTGTGATTAAACAAAAATATCTCATTTGATATATAAAATTTTCGTTTTTGTATCAAAGGACTTCCAGTGCCAATAGGAGTATTCGTCTCTCCAATGATATATCAGTTTGGGTCTTCGGTTGAGGAAGACTCCTCTGGCACTGGGCATGGCACGAAACGCCTCAGGGAAAATTCAGAGAATCAGTAAATGGACAATATACTAAAATAAATTAGAACATAAAAATAAAAAAAGAGGGGGGTGGGTTTAGGTTACGAAGAAGTGTTTATCGATTACGTCGTCCTTTACACCGATGGTCTTCAGGTACTCTCTGGTATCTGGGTTTAAGTTGGCTAAGAGCTTGGCCTGGCTCTCAGAATAACCCAGGCGTTTGCCTGCTTCGATGTTGACTCTTGGATCCACTTTGGACTGGACGAGCTTTGTGGTGGCGTCATCCCAGCCCAGCCATTTGTTTATTGTTGCTGCGAACCTGTCAGTGTTGGGCTTGGCGAGGCCGCTGCCTAGGCGCAGCCTGAAGTCGCCTCCCAGGGCGGGTTCTCTGTAGAAGAGTCCTTTGTACAGTGCCTCTCTGCCGATTCTTAGCCAGCGGTCTGACTGCTGCATGAATTCTTCGAAGTTATCGGGGTTGTAGTAGTATTCTCTCTCAGCCATCATTATCCCCTGCTGGAATCTGACGGCTGTTTCGAAGTTGTCTCTGAGGAAGTCGTCGTTCATGCTTGTCCTGCAGCAGGAATGGGGATCCAGCCACTTTATCCAGAAGGCTGGCGGATACCCTTCGAGGTCTGCCAGGGTGACGTAGGGCTCCCACACAAGGCCTCCCAGGGCTTTGTCTCCGCGGACGGCCGCAACGACGTCTCCGGGGCTTCCCAGGTTAAGGGTGGTCATGTCTCCACCGTCCCAGTTCCTTATCCCGGCGTCCCAGAGATATCCGCGCCATATCCCGTCAGCTGTCCCCAGTCTGATAGTGGCGATTGTCTTGCCTCTGAATATGTTGATGTCCCTTTTGTTCAGCTTGTCCACATTCTCTGGTTTTGTGACCACCGCTGAGCCGTAGAAGGCATCTCCGCCTACTATGCTGATGGGGGCGCCTCTGGCGATGTAATACATCGGTGCAGTGCTACCAACAATGAAGGCGTCGAGTTTTCCCGCGGCTGTGGCTTCACCCATCTTACCGCCTGAGTAGAAGATGAAGGGTTCAACTTCTACACCAAGTTCGTCGAAGATCCCTGATTCCATGGCCGAGAAGAATATGGAGTCGTGGGTCGCTGGCAGGTAGCCTACGCGGATCTTGTAGGTCTTGGGCTCTGCTTTTGGTTTCTCCGATGCGGCTGGGGCGGCTGGGGCGGCTGGAGCTGGACTAGAAGCAGGTTTCTCAGGTGTCTTCGATACGCAGCCAGAGAGGAAGCTTCCGAGCAATGGGGTGCCTGCTAGTATACCAACGGTCTTGATGAACTGTCTCCGAGAAATAGGCATGCTGTCGTCATCGTTTTCGATAAACTCTCCGTATATCTCCTTATCTTTCAGGATTTTTCCCTTGGGTTTAACTTTTTTCAACGGCACTCCTCCTCCACTCTACTTAACCATCAATTAAACCAACTATTCATATTTAAATTTTTCGCCAGATTAATAAGAAAAAGATTTATATATAATTTTAAACCATTATTCACCTAAGAATAACCCGTGTGAGGTGAGGAGATGAAAGGCAAATTGGTGCTGATGGGCGTCTTACTGGGGGTCTTTCTCATCGCCGCGTATGCCCAGCAAGCCGTTCCTGCTCAGGCATCACCAGCCCATGAAAAGTCGGTTACTCCCACAGGTGCCGTGAAAGAGATAAACCTGGGAATAAACATAAGGGGATTCTCCCCGACAAACCCTGCGACATGGACAGTAACCCAGGGAGATACGGTGCGGATAATTGTGACGTCTCTCCCTGACGAGTACGCTAAGGGCGTGGAGAAGGGCGCTAAGAGACATACATTTAATATAGACGAGTACGGCATCCGCGTGGAGATACCGCCTGGTGAATCTAGACTAGTGGAGTTCTACGCAGACGGGAGAGCAGATAGAGTGACCTTCTACGACGACACGCTGAAGTACCAGGGACAGGGAGTGATAGAGATAAGGCCGCCTGAGGTTGAGCCTACCGGTGTCATCAGGGTCGTTCCTCTCAGCGTAAACATCAAGGGATTCAGCATGCCCTCCTACCAGTACTTCCACGCAACCAGCAACGCAGTATACGTGAATCAGGGAGACACGGTACGCTTCGTGGTGACCTCTGTTACCGACGAGTACGCTAAGGGCGTGGAGAAGGGCGCTAAGGAACACGGCTTTGATATAGACGAATACGGCATACACAAGAAGGTGCCTGCCGGCGGAACGATAACCGTTGAGTTTCTGGCGGACAAGAAGGGGATATTCACCTTCTACGACAGTCTGAACAAGATCCAGGGTCAGGGCGTCCTGATAGTCAGGTAAAGGCGCTTAGCGCCTGCCTCTTTTTTTATTATGCGCAGCCTGATTTTGCTGCTCATGCTCATTGCTGTATCGCTTTTTTTGGGCTGTATCCGGTCTGGGGAGTCTTCACCTGGAGACGCCACGGCGCCGTCGTCCTCCTCGGTTGATCAGGAGATCCTCTTCGCGGTCTGCGAGGGCTGCCATGGGGCGGATGGGATGGGAGGCACTGGAATTGCCCCGGCTCTCCAGGGAAACGAGTGGATTAAACAAGCCGATATCGAAGATATAGAAAAAGTAATCAAAGAAGGGAGGGGCTTCGGGTCAAAGAGGTACGAGGAGTACGCCTCCGCTATGCCCGGCTGGAAAGACACTTTCTCTGAGGAGGAGATAGCCCTCCTTGCCAGGTACGTTAAGTCCCTTTCTAGATAGATGCCAGGGTTGCCAGCTTAAAATACCTGTAGATGAGGTATATGCCCACGGCCACTAATCCCAGGGAGGCGAATTTCCGCATTATCAGGAGCCACTCGGTGAAGCGGGCCGCGTATTCTCCTGCGCTCACCATGAGGATCGTGAAGGCCAGAAGGGGCAGCCCGATGCCTATGGAGTAAAACCAGAAGATCGTGAGAGCGTCAAGCTTACTGCCGACGGAGAGGGTGTAGCTTATTATAGACACGAATATTGGGGCGGAGCAGCTCACTATTGCTAAGGTGTAAATCAGCCCGAAGGTGAACACTCCCCTATTCCCCTGATGCCCTATCCG
>JALUUU010000227.1 GCA_027021185.1 archaeon
TATCTCCGCTTTTGTCTGCGACTATATTATCAATAACCTGTACGCTGCCGTTATGGAGCTCAACTACCCTCTTGACTATCGCTAGGCCTAGGCCTGTTCCCTTAACACCCTTCTTCCCCCCTCTCTCGAATCTCTGAAAAATTATTTCTTTATACTCATCTGGAATTCCTGGCCCGCAATCCTTCACGAGCACCTCATAATCATGCCCCGTATCCCTGATTTCAACCTCAACGCGGCTATTCTCCGGGCTGTATTTAATGGCGTTTGATAGGAGGTTGTCGAATACGTGGCGGATAAACGGATTAACCCTCGCCGGACTCCTTGGAGGCAGATCCCATGTTATCTCCACCCCCTTGGCAGCAGCCGAATCTTGATAGTCACGAATAACGTCCAGGGCCACCTCGGTGAGGTCGAGTTCCTCCATGTTAAGGTCGCCGATCCCCCTAAGCTTCACATATACCTGAACGTCTTCAAGGGTTTTAATGAGGCGGTCGACGTTGTTCTCTATGACATCGAGATGTCTCTTATACCCTTGGAGTTCACGCTCTTTAATAAGAAGATTCACAACGCCCCTTATGACAGTTAGGGAGTTCAGCAGGTCGTGGCCCATTATGTCAATGAAGAGCCCTTTCAGCGTGTTGGATTTTTCAAGCTCCGCGGCGTGTTCCCTGAGCTCAGCCTCAAGCCTCTTTCGCTCGGTTATGTCCCTAGCTATCCCGATCTCCCCAACACCTTCCAGCCTTGTAGCCCTTATCTCTAGGGCCACTCTTTTTCCATCTTTCCTGATTATCTCCACCTCGTAGGGCGGAATGTCATACCCGGCAAGCCTCTTTCTAAAGTTCTCCATGGTCTTTTCAAGATACTCGGGAGCAAGGATCTCTGTGAATCGCATCCCAAGGAGCTCTTCTTTTTTGTAACCTGTCACCTCCTCTCCCATCTTGTTAAGATCAATAAATCTGCCTTCGGTATCGATAACGTATATCGGATCCGCGACAGTGTTGTATATTTTTTCCATGTAATCCTTGAGGTTTCTTATTTCTTCGTGAAGCTTCTCTTTTTCTTTATCAGTTCGATACTTTTTTATGGCTTTTCCAAGCAAAGGCGGAAGATTCGCCGGATACCCCTCGTTCTTCACGATATAATCATACGCCCCCATCTTCATGGCCCTCACAGCAACTTCCTCGTCTCCCTCTCCAGAGATGATGACCACGGGGATGTTGAAGTTCTTCCTCATGACCCTGTCAAGGACATCGATAGCGTTCATATTTGGGGGGCAGTAGTCCAGCAGAAGGAGGTCATAATTCTTCTTCGAGAGCTTATTTAGGCATTCCTCGGGGGTGGATGCTGTGTCCAGCTCAAAATGGGACCAGTAGTCTCCCATGGCCCTGAGAAGGGGCTCCACCTCGTCGTTGTGCAGCTCTCCAAAAAGTACCCTTACCCGCTGCCTTTTCATGGGTCTTGCCATCCCATTAAACAACTCGTTGCTCTCTATTTATCTTCTTTTCCCATTCCCAGCGGTATCTGGATGTTGTTAAGCGTTAATTAAACCTCTATCCCCATTAAAAATCGCAAGGCCATTCCTATGAGGAACGAGGCTCCGGCCACGCCCAGGCTGATGGATGCCATCTCAATGAATCGTTTCTTGAAGGGCAGGTCTCGAACAACCGAGAGAAAATAGGTGAACACGACGATTACCAAAACAGCATCTAAAACAGTAACAGCCAGGGCTAGAAAAGAGTTACCCAAAAAAAAGAAAGGAGCAACGAGAACAGATACCGTGAGGAGGTAGACAGCTCCCGTGTAGAAAGATGCTTTAAGCGGGCTTTTATCAGATACCTCGGATTTCTTCGAGAGGTACTCTGAGGAGGCCATGGATAATGATGCGGCGATTCCCGTTATCAGCCCTGCAAGCCCGACGAGCTTTGAGTTCTGGAATGCGAAGGTAAGGCCGGCCAGGGTTCCTGTGAGTTCCACAAGGGCGTCGTTAAGGCCCAGGATCATCGATCCGATATACTCGAGCTTCTCCTCCCGGACGATTTTGATGAGCTTTTCTTCATGGTCTTTCTCATCCCTTATTATCCAGTCAGCGCCAGGTACTTTTCTGGCTATGGTCTCGTATACGTCCTGGGCGTACTTCTCCTGCCTCTCCATCAGCTTTATCGTGAATGTGAGGCCGAATAATCTGGACAGAAGGAGATGTTTCAAAATTTTAAGCCTGTCAGGGGATACTTCTTCTTCTGTGAACTTCTTCCAAAACCTGTAGTGCCGCAGCTCTCCCTCGGATATCCTCTCCAGTACTTCCCTGTTATCCCCTGCAAGCTTTGCCAGTCCCTTGTAAACGTGGTGCTCAGTAATTTCACTCTTTTGAAAGTCTACCAAGACCTTCTTTGTATCCTCGTCCAGGGACTTGATTTGTGACGTTGCCCCGGGCCCCTATTTATCTAAAAAATCTTGTATTCCTCTCTCTTGGCGCCGCACACAGGACAGAAATCTGGGGCGTCCCCTATAACGGTGTGTCCGCACCTGGAGCAGATGCTCACTTTTTCCACGTCCATGTCCTTTCCAGCCTCTGCGGCCTTCTTGGCTTTGGAATAGAGGTCAGCGTGGATCTTCTCGGCCTCCAGGGCGAAACGAATGCTCCTGCGGGCCTTTTTCTCTCCCTGGAGTTCTGCCACGGCTTTATACGCGGGATACATCTCCTCCACTTCGAAGGTCTCTCCGGCTATTGCGGCTTCGAGATTTGATGGGCTCTTCCCCAGCAAACCCATGGTTTTAAAATGATTTGTAGCATGAACCTGTTCAGCATACGCTATCGCCCTGAACAGTTTTGCAATTCCACTCAGCCCCTCATTCTCAGCCGTATCGGCGAAAATCAGGTAGCGCATATGGGCCTGGCTTTCTCCAGCAAAGGCCGCTTTTAAATTCTCCTCAGTCATTTTCCTCAACTGTAGCACCTCCCGTATTTAAGGTATCTCAAGACCTCTATAAATATTCTTCCTCTTTATCAGGGTCAAAGTCCAGATATTCCTTGTTCTCCCCGGGGAAAATCTCTATGGACTCTCCTTCCCGCTTCATCTCGGTGTATATGACCTCGATGTAGTGGTTAGACTTGATGTTGTACTCATCAACGAGCCCGGGCAGGTCTCTCTTGATATTTATCCACCGGGGATTGGTGAGCTCCACTTCGAAGACCTTGTTTATCTGGTTAAGGAGCTCCTTGTTTTCGTCGAAGTGTCTTTTTATCTCCACTACGAGAATATCTCCCCTGTCCAGGTCGTAGGCATTCTTCATCGTGTAGTTCACATACATGTCCAGACCCTCTTCGATTGCATTTATCTCTCTCAAGGGCATGGCCACACCTCCATTTTTTCAGGGGTATCCCTAAGGTATTTAAATTTTTACCACATACCACTAGACCCATGGGTAGCGTGACATGTCCATACCATCCAACACCAAGAGATAAAGCTTTGGAGATGCTCAAGGCAGTTGAGCTGCAGAAAGGTCAAGTCCTTTATGACCTGGGATGCGGAAGAGGAAACATACTCTTGGCTGCTGCTGAGGAATTCGGTGCTCAATGCGTGGGAATCGAGATAGATGGTAAGCTGGTGGAAGAGGCCAGAGAGAGGGTTAGAGAAAAAGGCCTAGAGGACAGGGTCACGGTTATTCAGGGAGACATTTTTTCGCCAGAGTTCTGGGCTCACATGGGGGATGCCGAGAAAAAGCCCTACGCCGTGGCTAAGGCGGATGTGGTGGCAATATACCTTAACTTCAATGTCCACGAAGAGCTTAGACCTCTTTTAGAGAAAGAACTCAGAGACGGTGCCAGGGTTGTATCCTTCGAGTTCTATATGAGGGGATGGAGGGAAATAAAGGACATCCCTATGATTTTTGTTTTCCAAAAAGGAAAATCCTTCTAAAGGCTCTGCAGACCCTCACCGAGTTCCGCCACACTGCGGATGTTATGGCTGAGAGGGGCTCCGAAGATTACCTGGTCTACGCCGAGAGCCCGGAGTTCATTAACCCTTATCCTCAGATCGTCTATGTCTCCGTGGAGGGTGAATCCCTCAAGGAGGCGATCCTCATATTTCCACAGCTCTCCATAGTCCCGCCTCCTCAGAATGCTTCTCAGCTCTTTAACCCACCTCTCCAAGCCGAATTCTCTTTGAAAAGCCACGCTGCTCCCAGCCGCCACAGTAGCCGCCCCAATCAATAAAAGCTCGTTGTGATCGTCATCTGGGAGAAGCAGGGAAGGACCGTAGGCAGCTTTTCTAGCCTTGTCCCTGGCCGTGTTAAGGGCCCATTTGACGTACTCTGGTTTCACGAAGTTTATTAATAGACCGTCCGCCACGGTGCTTCCAAGCCTGGCGAGGCCAGGTTCAGAGGCACCTATATATACCTCGAATCCCTGTCTTTTCAGCTCTCTTAGACAATTCTCTATCCTTTTCTTCATTCCGCTGATCTCCACTCCAATCTCCCTCAATCCCCACTTATCCCCTGGTGCGAGGCCTATGATAAACCTATCCCCATAGGCTTCCCGTAAAACAGCGTAGCCACCGATTATATGGTTGCAGGGGTTTAGGAGGGGGGAAATGATTCCGGACCCTATCTTCACTCTTGTGGTTGTATTTGCCACGGCGGCAGCCACCGGAAAAGGATGCATGAACTTGGGTTTTTCGCCTATCCATATATTGCTGAAACCCGCCCTCTCAGCGGTGAGGGCACCTTTCTTGATCAGGCTCAGAGGTCGGTCACCGTTAATGTTAATTCCGAAGTCCATACACCTCACCGAGGGTTTTTAATGTCCTCTCTGGCTCCCTCCCGTAGGGCGGCCCGACCACAATCTCCGAGAAGCCCATTCGGGAGTAGTCTGTTAGCTGATCCTTTATCTCCTCAAAGTCTCCGCAGATACAGATATTACTTAATAGCTCATTTTTTCCCAAGCCCTCCAAGTGCTTTTTTGCCAGTGGAGGCATGCTGGGCAGCATAACATCTACCATGTCAGCCGCAAGAGCTATGTCTTCTTCTTTTTCCACCAAAACAAAGGGATTCCAAACCACTTTGTCTATCTCGAATGGATCCCTGCCCGCGTCTTCCGCTGCATCATCCACTATGTTCACGGCCTCCCTTAGATACTTCGGGGGTCCGCTGAAGATCACGCCATCAGCGACTCTTCCGGCTAGGGCAAGCATTCTAGGCCCTCTAACACCCAGATATATCTGAGGAGGGGCAACAGAGACGGCTAATGAGAAATTCCTGATACGAGCATACCAGGAATTTATCGTGGCCTCTTCGCCCTTCAGCACTTTTTTCAGGAATAGAACAGCCTTCTCCATTTTTGAAACAATCCCTTTCGGCTTGTGCCCTATTGCCGCTGAAATTTCGGGAATCCCGCCGACTCCGAGACCCAGAATGAAACGTCCTTGGGAAAGGCTCTGAATACCGGCACACGAGTTAGCGATAACGGCCCAGTTTCTAACAAAGGGGCTCGTGATCCCTGTTCCGATCTGTATTTTCTCTGTTTCAGAAGATAAGACAGAGAGATAAGCGAACACATCTCTTCCGTTGAGGTCCTCTCCGAGCCATATCCTTGAGTAATTTGTCTTCTCTGCCAGCCTAGCTAAGGGAAGGCTCTCCTCCAGAGGCATAGAAGTAGTTAGACCGAGAGAGAGCCGCATATCCTCGATTCTCTGCTTAACGTGGAAGAAATTTTTGAAATCGTTAGCTAATTTGTTTGGGATGAAGGTGGCGAGCTGGAGGACATCTGTCGTTCCTCAACTATGAGGGATGAGGAAACTCCGCCCATCGCAGCGGACCCGACCCCTCGAAAGAGGGGAGGCCGAGAGGCCTAGCTCTGGAGCAGAAACGATACTTTCCTAGGGCCACTATTGATGATGGCGAAAGTCTGAGAGGCTTTAGGGAAGGTGAAACGGCCAACTTCGGGGATGCAAGCCCATACAGTCGCCTGTGAGGACCGCGGGAGGCGAGTGGTAGGGCGCTTAGACGAATGATGTCCAGGGGACTATCCCCGGAACAGAAGGCGGGTTACTCCCAGCACGGCACCAGTATTTTTACTTTTTTTGCATAACCTACTCTTCAAAAGCCCGGATGATGAGGCCGTTATATGTTGTGAAGTGAAGCTTGAAAGGCTTAGCTTTTTTCTTACCCTTTGGCAAGGTAATTTTTGCTTTTTCACCATCCACGACGAAATGGGGGAGCTTGTAATGATAACACAGGCGTTTTAGCTCATGGAGGCTGAGGGTTACGACGTTTTCTGCTTTCTTTTCAACGTACTCAGTGACCTTAAACATTTTTCCTCATCCTTATTTTCGATTATGATTATTTGTTCTTCGAGTCTTCGACACCCTTTACATGGCCGTTAAGATGACTGACCTTCAACACAATCTCCCCCGAACGGATCGTTATATCCTCAACCAGCCAGAAGGTGCCCTTTACTACGATCCTGCTGCCTTTTTCAATCATCCTTTTACTTTGGCCTCCACCAATGTTAGATTTTATACCATGTTCTATTAGTTTTTCTAACACATCTT
>JALUUU010000228.1 GCA_027021185.1 archaeon
ATGTCAACCTATAAGACAGCACTATCTCCGAGAAGATTATTAATTCCCGCACCGCAAACAGCAGAAAGGCGATGCACACGAAGAGAAATCTCTTACTTCCCATTCGGCGATAAGCTAAAACTGCAAAAACGGAGAGTAAAGTGGCGAGCAATATAATAGCTATGTGAAGGGTTTTGTGGGCAGCCGGTTCCATATCCTCACCTTTAATAGGCCTATTATTCGGTACATAAAAAATTAACCAAGGATTAGATCATCTGCTCCTTGAGATAACGTAGGCCACCCCTATAATGATCAGAGTGAGGGCCCCAAAAAATACGAAGAAACCTACTCCTAGACCCGACCGGGGGAATACGTTGAACTCCACAGTTGTTTTAAGGCCCTCATCCTTCAAGGGCCAGGCGTCCACTGCATACGTACCGTTCACGGCAAAAACCACGGTTATCTCATAACCCCCTGGGATGTACTGGACAGGAGATAACTCGTCGCCCTCAGCCTCCAAGATGTCAAAGGAGGGTGAGACATCCCCGCCCACATTAACCCCTCTGACTCTCATCATGATCCCCTCCGTGTAAGGTTGCGCATCTTTAAGGTAGCTGACATTCAGAACTATCTCGCTTATAACCCCTGTCTGGGGCTCTTTTGGAAAAATGAGGAACTCGAATTTGTATTCTCCTGTTTCTTTGACGATTATCATAGCCTGGTCGCGGGGTGGCATGTGTCCGTAGACCAGGGGAGTGAATGCAAGGCCCAGAAGGATCAAGAGTAATTTGTTCATTTTCAAAGGAATATACTATCATTTAATATAAATTTGCGTCCTTGGATGACTAAAATTTTTTAAGGAGGCGCTCCATATAACACCCATGGCACATCTAGAATTCTTCACGATGCCGGGCTGCCCTAACTGTGCTAAAGTCAAGAAAGTTCTTGAGAAAATTAGACAAGATTATCCAGATTTAAAGATCGACACAATAGACCTTACTGTGCAGCCGGAGATGGCTCAAAAATACAAGATAATGGGGTGCCCGGCATTGGCTGTTAACGGCAAGATAGAGTTTGTGGGTGGAGTGAAAGAGGAGAAGCTGCGTAGACTTTTAAAAGATTAATTAATCGAAATATGTTCATATTTAAAAATATATCCAATAATGTATTTATATTAGACGATATCTCTAATTGATATTTAAAATGCAGGAAAAACCACTATTTGCCCGAAATAAAATCCTTGAGCATTTCTACAGCCCTAAAAACTGCGGTGAAATAACTAATCCAGACGGAGTGGGGACTTCTAAACTCGAAGAACACGGCATTGCCCACAGGTTCACGATAAAAGTAGAGAACGGAATCATCGCCGACATAAAATTCCAGACCGCTGGCTGCATCTCATCCATCGCCAGTGCCAGCGTAATCACGGAGTTAGCTAAGGGCAAAGAACTGGGGGAGGCGCAATCCATAACCCCGGAGGAGGTTTCCAAGGCCCTCGGTGGCCTGCCTGAGGAAAAAATGCACTGTGCTCGCCTGGCAGTGCGCACCCTCGCAAAGGCCATCGAGGACTATAAAAAAAGGAGGTGATTTAGTTGAAGGTGGCCTACATATTTACCACCACGAGAGCCCACAAAATCTTGAGCAACATGATAATACCGCAGATGGAGGAAGGAAGGCACGGCGTTGATGTCGTGGGTATGTTCTTTTTTGAGGATAACACGTTCCTACTGCAAAAGGGCAACGACGTTGGAGAGAGACTGCGGAAGCTGAGTGAGAAAAACGGCATGCTCCTTATGGCGTGTGACCTGTGCGCCATTGAACGCAAGATCCACAACAACCTGGTGGACGGGGCCAAGATAGGCTGCTTCCCTGATCTATACGGTGCCCTGGCTGGCAATCCTCCAGATCAAGTGATCACCCTATAAAGAGGAGGCAGACATATGACCGGCCTCCCCGATAAGGGCGCCCTTGGATTAGGAGCTGGTGGAGGGATTTTTTCCACCATATGCTGCTCCCTATCGATGATCCTCGTAATTTCGGGGATCATCGGCATGGCCACCGCAAAGGGATTCGCAGCCTACAGACCGTACACAACGTTATTAAGCCTACTATTAGTGGCGATGGGTACGCTGATGTTGGTTAAAAGGAGGAACGGCGTCTGCGATATCAGCACCCTAGGCAGAGAGAAAACAGCTATCCTGACTATCGGTGTATCCTTTGCCCTTGTGTATCTACTCCTGACAGACAAAGTACTCCCTGTTCTCATGAAAACAGCCAAGGCAGTATCAATGGGCGGATAAAAATTATGGCCGATGGGAGCTTTTGGAGTAAAACCGGTGTCTAGGAATGGAGGCTCTGGTCCAAAAGGTTACAAGGAAATCCAAAGTTAACGAGATATTCAAGGAGTATCCAGAAACTCTAAGGGTATTCCTGCGGTACAATATTCCTGCGTGCTGTCCTCTCGATACTCTGGAGGCTGAGGCTGAAAAACGCGGAATAGATGCCGATGAGCTTCTGAAAGAGATACATCATATCATCGGTGAGACATGAGATGATGCGGATACTCCTGATACTGGCACTCCTTGTTACCGGCTGTGTTGCTGAGAGCACCCCTACTGAGATAACCTTTGACTACACCCCCGAAAGGCTGCAGGCTGCCCTCGTAAGCGGTAAGCCTACAGTGCTCCAGCTCGCCGCTTCTTGGTGCTCTTATTGCGTGAAGATGGAGCCCACCATGCAGGCCCTGAGAAAAGAGTATGGGGGCAGGGTTAACATAATCACGGCTGATTTCGACAAAGAGACCGACCTCGTTTCTGAATACAGGGTATTCGCCACCCCGTTTTTTGTCTTCTTTGATTCTGACGGAGAGGTCATAAGGACCCTGATGGGTTATCAGGAGATGGATAGCATAAAGAAACTCCTAGATGGTTTGGTCATGGGTTCCCTGGCGTACACCTCAAGCCCCACTGGAGAGTTAGCGATAGGTGATGTCCAGTATTCAAATGGCCGGGTTTCCCTAACTCTCAGACTCAGAGATGACCGGTATGTTAGAAGCAGAAGCCTTGCCGTATTCCTTGACGGCAAGCCCCTTAAAATCCTGAAAAGTGAACCTGACCTGATCTCCGCGGAGGCCCCGAATCAGGTCTTTGTCTTCAACATCGATCAGATAAGAGTCGTGGCCGAAACGCCTGAAGGAAAAGGCGAGTTCCTAGAGGCGCAGCTCGCCATAGTGGACGAGGAGGGTGGCTGCGGCGAGGGAATTAGAGACATCTTTGCGTCTCATAAATTTTAATTCTATATCCGAAGATGTCTGAGATATATCGGTAGCATCGCCAGCACCAAGATGAGGATGGGTCCGCAAATGCCTTTTTCTTGGGCTCTGGACTCAGAAAGCCCAGTATCCGGAGTAGTGGCTTCTTCTTTTAAAGGCTCAAGCTCTGCACGGACATCAACTATCTCATTTAATGGCACATCCACATGCCTCTTCCACTCTACGTAGCCCTCTTTTTCCACAGCTATCTCGGCCACTATGGGGTCTCCAAAGATGTAGAAAACGGGAGCATCACCAACGTATTCCCCGTTGATGTATACTTTTGCCCCCGATGGAACAGAGGTCACATTTACCGCGCAATAATCGGCGTAAGCGGGCTGAATAAACAAAGTCACGCCTATGAGGAATCCAATAGATATAAGCCATTTACTGGAAATTTTGCATCACTATGACAACTTTGTTCTTTAAAAATAAAAAAGAGATGGGCTCCCAAAAGGGAGCGTGGTTGTTTGCTTACTTTCTCCGCCTGTACAGCCTGTAGACACCTAGCGGCAGCATTGCCAGTGCTAGAAGGGCTGTTGGTCCGCAGACGCCCTTGCCCTCTGCCTTTGCGGCATTGGCAGTGGCCTTGGCTTCTTCCGCGGTTTTCTTTACAGCGGCTAATTGTTTTTTAAGGGCGGCGATGTCCTTCAACCCGGAATCCCAGGCCTTGGTTTTTCCCTTCTTAACGGTGTTAAAGTCGAACCATTGCTCACTTGCTACCGGATAATTGACGTTGCTTGCCCATACCCGCCAAGACTCATCCCAGTTAGAGGGGCTCTTAAAGCCCATTAGGCGGAAGACGAAGTAGCCGAAAGAAGAGCGGGTACCTGTCTGGCAGTAGTTTATGAGGCGCTTGTTCTTGTCCAGGGAGCCGAAGAGCTTCTCCAGTTCGTCCATGCTTTTTATTTTCCCTGTCTTGCCGTCGTAGAGCTCCTTATGGGATACCTGCAGGTCTACGTTTGGTACGTGCCCACCACGGAGGGCCCGGATGTCTTTACCGTCGTATTCATTCTTTGTCCTCAAATCCACGAGCTGAGTATCGGGATCATAGGTTACGATTGAGTCACCGTAGCGTTTGGTCATCTCGTCGAGGGGATTGGAGGGTTTGTTGCCGGTAGCTTTGTAGTAAACTTCGTCAGTGGTAGCGTATCTATTCCACACAGGAGATGCCTTGAAAGTTGTTTCTGGCAGCGTTTTAGCTTCTTTGGTGAGGTCTCCCCCGTCTGCTTTCCAGCTAACTATGCCACCGTTGTACCAATATACTTTGCATTTGAGAGCATCGCTGTTGCAACCAAGGGTTTCCAGAACGTGGAAGGCGACACCTGCTCTGGTTATGGTGGCTGGATCGTAATACAGAATTATATTGCTGCTGTCGCTGATTCCAGCTTTTCCGAGAGTCTCCTCAAGTTTGCTCACCGGGAGCATAGTTGCCGTGGGGTCCCTAAGAGCCTTATCCGCTCTTTTTCCCAGATGTATGGCTCCTGGTATGTGGCCTTTTGCGTAGGCCTTCTCATCTCTGGCGTCTAGGAGCACCCATCCAGGCTTGTCCTTGTTCGCTTTAACGAAAGCCGTGTCCACGAGGAGTCCCGGATTGCCGTACTCTGCTGCCGACACACTGGAAGCCGCTAAAGCAAGTAGCATCGCTATTATAGGCACAAGTAGCTTCTTACCCATGTTCAACCTCCTTTATTGAGTTAGAGGAGTGCCCTGCGTCCTCCAGAGAAAGGGGGAAAGGAGAACATGGGCTCACTCCTCCATGGCTGATTAGCCCTGGAGGTATATAAATATTTCGTTATATTATAATATGATAATATATTTAGATATGTCAATACATAGAGATGTATGTTTGTGGTTAAATCACTTCTTCAAAACCTCGCAAGAAAGTATCTCTTCGGCAAGAGCCTTAACGTGTCGGCCGCAGAGAACAAGAAGTTTCTCAACGATTTCACCATTCAGGGAGTAAAACACCTGTTTTCCCTCTTTCCTGGTCCTAACGAGGCCGCAATTCCTTAGGCATCGTAGATGATGGGAGACTGTGCTCTGCTCCATATTCAAGGCCTCACATATCTCCCCAACGTTCATCTGCTCCTTTTCTCGAAGGGCCTCTAGGATGGATATCCTGTTCCTATCGCTCAGGGCCTTAAAAAACCTAGCTTTTACTGCGGTCATGTCACCGTAGAGCATGATATATCCCTTTCCACGCTTTTTTTATAAATATTTGTGGGGAAAATATTTTAACAGATTTCGTAGTAAACTACTCACCACATGAGAATGAAAATTTTCTTCATCGCGTTGCTCTTGTTTCTGCCAAGCTGTCTTCAAGGGGAGAAACCCACGGTAAAAGAGCAGCCTTCAGCGGAGGAGATAATAGGGGAGGTGATCGCTACGCCAGAGCTCGATCACGTTCACTCCTTGGCTGTCAGCCCAAAGGGGGTGATATACATGGGGTATCACGAGGGGTTGGCAGTCAGCTACGATGATGGAAACACCTGGAGATTGATAAGAATTGGTGAAGAAAAATTAGAAGACTTCATGGCTCTCGCTATAAAACCAGATAATTCCAACGTTATCTATACCGGCGGTCACGGACACGGCGTGTGGAAAAGCATCGATGGGGGGAAGGAATGGAAACTACTCAACAAGGGCCTTCCTTCTGAGCCCGATATTCACGCCCTCGCAGTGACTCCTGGTGATCCAGGTGTTATTTACGCCATGGTCTCGGGAGACGAGATGTATGTGAGCAGAGATGGGGCCAAGAGCTGGGTTAGGATGAATACCGGGCTGGATACGTATGCAATAACAGCCCTGGCAGCAGATCCTAAGTCTAATAGAATCTACGCCGGTGGTACCGGAACGGGAGTTTTGATCAGCTCGGATGGAGGAAAATCTTGGGGTCCTGCTGGAGAAGGCCTCACGAGTCAGGATGTAACAGCCATTACAGTAGACTCAGCGGGAAAAGTCTATGCGGGCACCAAGGCAGGCATTTTTGTAAGCGACGACATGGGCGGGTCATGGAAAATGGTTAAAGAGCTAGGGGTAGAGGCTTTCGGTCTCAATCCTGTAAACCCTTCTTACATGGTTACAGCCTCCAAAACGGGCTTCTATAAAAGCCAGGACGGCGGGTTCGTGTGGAGCGTCGTTTTTGAGTTAAAGGAGAAAGCCCATCAACCGCCCTCTAAGGAAGAAGAGGAGCTCATCCTAATCTCCGGTCCCGCTG
>JALUUU010000229.1 GCA_027021185.1 archaeon
CGCTGATGCGAGAACTTAAAGTGGATTTCTTTTTTATGTGTCATTATTCCTTATTGATAACTGTGGGATGAAAATGAAAAAGAAACTAGAATACGCTGACATTAAATGTGCCTGTGGCGGTGGGCTGCTCCCATAGAAAATATGGGCCTTAGTGGATATGTTGTTAGAGGTTGGGAGTGTCATAAGTGTTGGAGGAAATACATCAACCCTGCCGACGCTAACTATGTCCTTACCATCAAGAAGCTGGAAGGTTAACAGCTTTAGGGTAGAATAACTAAAGTCCGTAACTCCTATGCCTTACGTTTGACAGAAAAGGCTTTTTGGATTTTAATTTCAGTAGTTCGTAAAGTATTTTTTCGGAAGTTAGTTATGAGTAGGGCGGGGCAGGTTTTAAGTTGTGAAGCAGAAAACCCTGCACCCTGGTCCATTGAAGCTTAGGACTTCGCGCATAATAAGCTTAGCGGTCAAAACCATTCATGACGCGCTGGTGCTGGAGGCAGGGAAGAATACAACCTATCCCACCCGGATTATCCTCCTGCATCTCTTGAATGCGTGCTGTTGCTTGGGCTCCATCTATCACGTCAGCACCAGCTCCATGCATGCTCCCTCGGAGGGGGCTGTGAGGCATAGGCTACGGGGACTACAGAGCGTTGAGGAGAGGGCAAACATCATGCTCAAACAGCATGTGCTCAGAAACCTGCCCAGGCGTCCCCTGGTCTTCGCCATCGACTACGCCCTGATACCCTACTACGGTGACCCGAGAAACGATGATGACATCATCAGGTCCAGGGCGAAGAAGGGGACCTGTAGCTTCTATGCCTACGCCACGATCTACGTGATCCTCCGAGGCAAGCGCTACACCCTGGCTGTTAAACACGTCCGAAGGGGTGATGCGCTGGTCGATGTCATCGAATATCTCCTAGCAGAGGTCACCGGTGCAGAACTCCACGTAGAGGGCGATATACTCCCTGATTAGCTTGAGCGAAAGCCTTGTCATATGCGCTATACGCTCCGGGGTGTATCCCTCGCAATGAGCCTGAAGACAACGCAGAAATCCCTCACGTAGCGCTCAACGCTATACATGGAGTGATGGATCCTCCAAGACATATCGCTGGGCGTCATGCCCCGGAGGAACATCCTCACCGCCTCGCTTTTATGGCTCACGCCAGGGCCGATATCATGGTAGTTACCCCTGGTGGGAAGGCGATTACCGTCACGCCTGTGCATGGCAACTATCTTCTTCACACCGCTGACGCTCATGGTGAGTACCCTGGCTATGTCCTCCTGGGTGAGCAGGGCTCCCTGGTTGTAGGCTTGCCAGCACAGCCTCCTCACCTTCTCATAGCGCAGATAGGCGAGGCCGTGTTCCTCCTCCACCACTAGGTCCTCCATGCTGTGGAGGGTGAGCTTGATGCGTTTTTTCCTGCAGAGCTTCAAGGGCTTGCCCGCAGGCTCCTCGATGTCAATAGCCGTGTACCAGATGGTGCCATCCGGGAGCCTCTCGTCCAAGCCGAGATACCGATCCCGGATCTCCTCGCTGAGCTTCTCAGCCGCCGCCGGGCTCAAGTTGTAGCGATGATTCAAATCCTGGATCAAGCAATACTGATCCATCCGATACAAAAGACGCTCCCGCTTATGCCTAACCTTCAAGTCCATACTCTCCTGCCTTTTTTTATTCGTTTTATGTGACTTCTCTGGGCTTATGTACATGCCCACGACAGGAGAGTAGGGACCCTACGGTACTATTTTGATTTATACTAACTGTTATGTCTACTATTCTCTATTTTGATGAAAGTACTCCTTGTGAAACTGCTACCATATTTACTTTTTAATTTCTTTTTATTCGTGTAATAAAATTCCTTGAATTGCTTTATTTCGCTCACACAATCCGATGGACGCAATTTTTTCATGACATAATTTTTATTTCCTATCGCTTTTGTTTTTAGATCTGTATTAAGATCAATTATGTAAGTCCTTTCTGAACCTATCCATCTTGAATGAGTGTCCGAAATTTTTTTAATAACAAAATATGGTCTGTCTTTACCTGTCGCCAGCATCCTCTTTTTGGTTTTTTCAGAACGATCTATATAAGAGGTAATTAATCTAATCCCGCAAGATTTAGGAATTTCATCTAAGTATCCAGCGGTTGATTTGTCAATATATGATAAGATTCCAATCACATTTCCTTTTAAATCCCCAAGCCATTCTTCTATTTTATTTAGAGCTTTTCCTCTTTGGCCTTTGGCAATAGAAATGGATTCTACGGGTTCAACTTCATGTTTTACAACCTTTGCATCTTTAATTCCACATTTGTTCACAATTTCATCAATTTGAGCATTGAAAAAGTCACCTTTCTTTTTGTTTATCATGCTAACGAAAGATGCATACCCCTTAAGTTTTTCATAATCTTTTTTAGAAATCGGATCGCCTTTTTTTAGTATATTATGAAGTTTGGCTCTGAACTTTCGTATTCTATTTCTTGGTATATTGGCTTTTCTATTGCATGTTAGTCCAGTAATTAACATTCTATTATTCTGGTGGCACACCCGCGTTTTTCTTTTGTTAATTTTAAATCCTGCCTTTTTCAATGTGAACTCTACTCGCCGTAGAACGTAGGGCAAATATTTTCTGTCATTAAAACTAAAAGTCAAATCATCTGCATACCTTGTATAACTTGCATTATGCTTTTTTGCAATTTTCCCTAATTTAAAATCTAACGGTCTAAAAACTAAATTTGATAAAAATGGGCTAGTTGGGGCTCCCTGAGGCAACCTGCCTTTGTATGTGCAAATTTTTGCAAATTCATCGTAATATTTTTTTTCTCCCCATTTCCGAAGTTGAGCTTTAACTTGTTGGTAAGTGATAGAGGGGAAAAAATTTTCGATATCGATTTTTAGAATGTATCTTTTTCCAATGTGCGGTAGAACATTATCGAGGATACTTTTATTCTCTACAAATCCATTCGCGTATTTAGATGGATTTAGTTTAACATTCTTTTTAAGACAATTAAGTATGAACCGTTGATAATTTTTTAATTCTGTTTTTGGAGATTTTATTATCCTACTTTTTCCTTTTTTCTTAGGGATCTTAAAAGTTCTATAATAAGAGTCAGGTGATAAGTATACTGCTTCAGCAAACTCGGTTATTGTGAATTTCAATTCTCTTCACCAAAATGTTCAAACCGAGGATTTGAATGGTGGATGCCACACATAGTCCAGAGAGCAGTATGAATTTGGAAAGGTAAAGCCAAATTTCATGCTGCAGTATTCATGTCCTACCCTTTCTCAGAGCAATCCGAAGATTCCAATCCGCTGACGAAACATCAGCGTGCAAGACCTTACCTTGCTTACAACTGACATCCACCTAGGAAAATTTTAAGTTAATGTTCTATAAATAGCTAGCTATTTATCGGCCGGTGCAACATTCATTACTGCTTTACTCTTTTCATTTTTCAAAAAAAACATATAATTAATCAGGTAGCCACAGACTTATTTGGGACTTTACCAATATGGATTTATAAAAAGTAGATTTTTAGGAGATAGTGAATACGATCATCGAAAACATAGTAGAAGGGGAGTAATTATGCCTTTAGACCATCGTTTTAATGATATTGATCGTTTTATAAAAAATAAAGGTAGAATAGAAAAAAATCTGCATAGTTTAATTAATTTGATGCAGTTCAAATTCCCCTTTTCCGTCTTACCATTTTTAGCCAACAAATAATCGGAGAGTAAATAACTCTCAGATTGAGCAATGGCATCCCGATACTAGTTCCATTACTAACGGTCAGTCCGCGAATATCCTTCAGAACTGTGTTCAAGAGTTCGTGGCGCACCACTCTCGGAGAGGCCTCTCCTTCCTCAGTGACGAATACTAGGCGGTGGAGAGATAGTAGGGCTATTATCACTGCGATGAGGAAGTGGAAGTCGTAGCCCGTGAAGTCCAGTATAGGAAGGTTCACCAGCCTTTCTGGATCACTCCAGTTTATCATTAAGGAAAGCCTACTCCTGAGGAAGAAGTCCAGCATGTGTCCAGAGATTATTGCACCGAGGCCAGAGAAGAGGGCTGTGACGAGGGCTAGGCTGGCTAGGTAGCTTGTGGATTTAGAAACGGGAGAAAGTTTTGCGCCTATGTTCAGGGTGCCCAGGTTTATCCCTCCTATCGCCAACCCGAGGAGCACGTGGAGGATTAGCAACAGGGGCAAGGTGAATCTGTGAGGTCCTGGAAAGGTAGTGAAGGTCCAGAGGAATATACTAAGGGCGAAGACGCTCCCGGATAGTGCGATCACCGGTTTGTTTCCGTAGCGGTCGGAGAGCTCTCCCAGGGAGCGAAGGAAGTAGACGCTGGAGAACTGGCTTACTACGGTTAAGGCCATTACGGTAGCCACTCCCAGGCCTAGCTCCTTGTACATGTAGACTGCGAGGAAGGGCAGTACCATGTTCGCTGCCAAGCTCCAGGTGGCGATGAAGATCATAAGGTTCCTGAAGTTGCTGTCGTGGAAGGGCTCAAGCAAGGTGCGGTAGGTGAACCCGTTATTATGCATTCTTGGCTCGTGGATGCGGGAGATGTAGAGGCTGCTCACCATGCCGAAGGCGAAGGCGACTATAAGGACGATGGAGTAGCTTTCCACTGTGCCTGCACGATCAAGGTATAGTCCGGCGGCCACAGCGAACAGGGCGCTCAGGGCAGTGCTCCTTCTCATTCTCCTGGCATAAACTGTGCCGCGGATTCTCAGGGGCACCAGCTCGCGCATCCAGGAGTTCCAGGCGGTGTTTGCGATGTTGGCGAGGATGTAGTGAAGGGCTAGAATTAGGAAGAGGGCGGTTAGTGGTGAGATGCTAAGAAATGGCAAAGCGGCGATGAGGCCGATAAAAATCCGTGAGAAGGTGGCGGAGATAAAGGAGAGCAGCTTTCTGTTACCGGTTTTCTCCACCAGGTATATCGCCGGGATCTGGATAAACTGCGCCAAAAAGGGAAGAGCAGCTATAGCGCCTATATAGGCATTGTCTGCCCCCAGAGCAAGGGCGAAGGCAATGAGAATAGGCCCCCCGGCGAGGACGGTCATAGTCTGACTACACATCCCGTCGCGGGTGAGGTTTTCTAAACTAGTGCTGATCTCCTCTTTGGAGAGCCTCCCCTTGGGTTGAAAACATTTTGGATGCATTTTTTGTGATGAAGTAGCTACCCAAAAGAAGCCCCCATATATATAGTTTTCTGTCATCTAATTTTCTGTCAGCTGATAGGTTTAACACCAATAGAAGGTACAGGTATAAGTCCGGTCTTAATAGAATATCTGACAAAAGAACATATCGAAATAAGTAAACACTAGTAACTATTTTAGTTCCCCTGTTCCAAGAATCCTCTGCCTTTTATGGCAGGGATGAATTGGAACATTGGTTGAGGGGGGTATGTTTTTCTCCTGGTTCTTGGTTTATCTTTCTCCTGGTCGGCGCGTACCGCTGCGGGGGCGGCGGTCTATTAGGGGATGTTGGCGCCGACAGGGGGAAATGCGTATGGTTAGCGTAGGTTTTCGATCCGGTTCTTGGCATTGTTTCGTGGGAGGCGAACATCCATTTTCAGTTCACTCCTAAGTATCGCCGGGGCGTATTTAAGGATTCCGCCTTGCGCCGTGCTTGTGAGGAGAGCTTCCGGGGGATCGCGAGGAGGTGGGGCGTCACCATTCTTGCCCTGGAGTTCGGCCCTGATCACGTACACCTCTTCTTGGGTAACTGCAGAAATTACAGCGTGGCCCAGTTGGCGAGGTGCTTCAAGGGCGCGAGCAGCAGGGTGCTCCGCAATGAGCACTGGGGCAGGATAAGGCGTATAGCTTTGGGGCTCCTCGTTCTGGAGTGACGGCTGCTTCTACGAGAGCGTCGGTAGCGTGATCAGCGAGGCCATCGAGTACTACATCATCCGTCAGCAGAGGAAGCACTGGTTGCGGCAGACTAGGGGGCCTGTCCAGGAGAGGAAGGGGCAGCTGAGCCTCAGGGATTTCCAGAATTAGGCACCATGGGACGCTCACAGCTTCAGCTGTGAGTAGTTCACATAATCTTCGGATGAAGAATTATTTCTTTGATGTCCTATTATAGTAGTGCTTCTTTCCTTTATCCGTTATTTCCCAGATACCGCGAGGAGAATCTCTTTTTAATAATCCCTCATCTACCATATTTTTCCTTTCCCACTCAACGGCATTTCTCCACCGTATATCCGAACCTGAAGGAAGAGTTTCGTAATCAAAATCAGTAAGTATATCTTTCATCTTTTCACCTACTCTATCAACAATGTCCTTAGTCTTACCACGTCCACTCATTTCTATGAGGGTCTCTAAAATTGGCAGACGATATTCTCTATCTGGAGTTCTTTTCCCTCTCTTTACTCGGATAAGTCTTGGTTTCGACTTTATTTCACTAATTAAGGGTCTATAAAAAGGTTCAAATAAATG